>NZ_JAGAVR010000054.1:0-2778 GCF_017941855.1 Turicibacter sp.
TAAATTTAAAAAAAATACAATATAAATTAAATCATAATTTTAATATGTTACGATTCCAATAGTATGTTCAGTTGAACATACTATTATTTTATGCTAATTTCAATTCTAACTAAAAATAAAATCTCAACTAAAATTTAATTGCATAATTATAGTATTATGTAAAAGTTGAGATTTGAAAATCGCACAGAATAGCAAAATAACAGCATTCAAAGCTATTTTTTATTAATTTACCTGTCAATTTAATGTGGGGTCATTTTTATTGAGCTTATATAAGTGAAAATTATAGTTGTATTTGATAATTAATTTTCTAAAAATAGAGCTAAAATCCTAATGTTTTGACTACTTTTTTAATTTATGTTCATAAAAAAACGCTATTGAGGTAGGAAAATACTACGTTTATGGTAATATTATAAAGTAGACAAAATATATATTTTGGGAACTTTTATTAAATTGGAGGTTAATTTATGGCTGGAGCAGAAACAATTAAATATTTAGAAAGAGAAGAATTAGAAAGATTATTTAAAACTATAAAGAAGTTGAACGGTAGATATTGGTTAAGAGATTTGCTGTTATTCCGTATTGGATATTGGACTGGATGTAGAATATCTGAACTACTAGAAATGACAGTAGGGGTTTTTAACTCTGGTAACAATCAAATATATTGTCAGAGAAAAAAAGGTGGTATCTCTAATACATTAGTTTTAGATGATACTACAGCTAAGTTACTAAAGAAGTATATAAAAGAAAATGGTTTAGAGCATGATGATTTTATATTTGTAAGTCAGCATGGTGGAGCTATGGATAGAAGAACAGTAGATAAGTTAGTAAAGAAATACTTTGTTGCTGCTAAAATCAAAGATACAACGAAGCATCACTTTCATACGATGCGACATACCAGAGCTGTTTTAATGCTGGAAGATGGTTTTGACATATCAAAGGTGAAGTATGTACTCGGACACAAATCTATCACAAATACAGCTATATACGCTCAACTGACAGCAAATGCTGAAAGAGATATGATGAACACGATGCTAAAAAACGCTAGAAAGAATGGATTTTAAAAATAGGCATATTTTCAATGTCTTGTAGCATATATTTTAGCAGAGCTAAGCAGTAGTTAACTGCGTGTCTGCGTAAAATACCTTAGAAAAAGTATGTTTTCTTATAGATTTAATAGAGATTAGATACTCTAATCTCTATTTTTTTGTTTTTAATAATAAAAGATATAATATATTATAACAAGTTAACCAAAGTTAACCTAGTTTTAATGAGTTAACTGATGTATAACTAGAGTTGGTAAACTAAAAAAGAGCTACTTAGTAGCTCAATTTCGTAATATTTTTGAATATTTAGTTTGGTTTTTGCCTGATTTTAAGGTTTCCAAAAGTTAACTAAAGGTTAACTTAATTGTTGATATATTGTTCTATATCTATTTTAAGATATTTAGAGACAGTGCCTTTTCTAAGACCTGTAATATCAACTATATCCTTATTTCTTTTACCCATTTTAGAGAGTTGTTGGACGAGGATAACATTGTTTAGTTTAAATTGAAGTCTGCCCTGTCCGCCATGCGTATCTGCTCAATGGTCGCTTCATCAACGCCGCACTCACGCAGCAGCTTTTCCTCCGCTTCTTTCCAGATACGCCATTTCCTGTCCTCCCGTCCGTGGTTGTATGCCATTCTTACTTCCTCCAATCAGAATTGATTGAGAGGGCAGAGAAAAGCCCCCTCATCTTCCCAAAGGAAAAAACAAGGGGGCTGAACGCCTTAAATTTTAATTTTCTATTATCTTTCTTAGTTTTATTAGGATTCTGGCTTTGCGTTTGTTTACAACGCTCTGGGTTATGCCCAACCTCGCCCCGACTTCACGCTCGGAAAGTCCGTCAAAAAAGATTGCCTGTATCAGCTCCTGTTCACTATCCGACAGCAAAGGCAGGGCGGCTTTCAGCCTGTCCACCATGACCGCATTGACAACGGTTTCTGCAATGTCCACCGCTTCATCAGTGATAAAGTCCAGAGGATTCCCCTCGCTGTCCGTAAATCCGTCGAGAGATAGCAGTCTATTCTTTGTATCTAATTTTTGCAGATAACGCCACCGTTCCTTGTCACGGTAGAAGTCTGTGTATTGCTCCCTCACGACTTCAAGCAGACAGCCTTGAATGGGGATAAACAGCTTGTCCATATAGGTCTGGTCGGATTCCCTGCAACGGCAGAACTCCGTGTAGGATAATTCCACATAGCCGCCACTTTCTCTGATATATACCTTTCTTGGTGCATATTTCACCATAAATACCTCCCATCTGAATTTTTGAAATGTAAAAAATCCAGATGGAGAGGCGGAGAACGACACCGCATATCAGAAACAGCCCTACGGCACTTTCCAACAAAAATCGACAAAAGAAAAACCGCAAAGGCTCTGTGACCTTTACGGTTATAGGAAATAGTAATTCTATTGTATGGAGATTGTACTTCTACTTTCAAGGTGAGAAGTACCGTTGCACTGGCAGAAATTTTTTTAACTGGTTTCCTGCCGTTCTCTGATATGCTATGTATTGATAAATTTTGCTTCGTATGAGCAGATAGATAACTGCCCGAAAAAAGGACATAAAAAAATCCCTCCAAATTTAAAAACAAATTCAGAGGGTAATTTAGGGTATAACAAAATAACCCACCCGAATATCGTTTTTTTTATTTGGTGAGTTTGTTCTTTCAAATACGAAACAAAAAGAGCCGATGATTCGTGAATTGTTCCACAATTTCATCGGCTCTGCGTCTTA
>NZ_JAGAVR010000055.1:0-48004 GCF_017941855.1 Turicibacter sp.
ACTTCTGTGACATTAACACCCCTTGCAATGGTTTTTTCAATAACGCCATATCCTGATACCCAGATCTTAAAATCAACATCTAAATCCACTGTTCCAGCTGCCTCCAAACTAAAACACGAAATTTTATGATAGGGAATGTTTACATACTCAACCTTACTTCCCGTCACACCCTGGACATCTGATAGGATTAATCGTTTATTTGTCAACACAATATAGTCTCGAAATGATTTAAAAGCAAACTTAATCTCCTCATCTGAAGTTAAAATTCGTTTAAACTTCTCATCCACCTTATCAGGATGAATCTCTACCGAATTACCCGATAACTTTTGCATGAATGACATGCCATCCCCTCCTTAAAAATTATCCACATATATTCCACGAGTTTCTTGTTCAAAATACAACGATCCCACCGTTTGAACACGTCCATCTGGATGATGATAATAAATAAAACGCTCTTCTCCCTCGTAAAAGGCATCGACATTAAAAACAATCCCAAATTTCTGACTTTTAGGCACAATCTCACTGTAAGCCCCTAAGTAATGAATATGATTAACATCAGAATCTAGATAAACATCCTCAGGAATACTAATCGTCGGATAATCGGAATTTAATCGAAAATTATTTAAATTAATCAGAGCTCCCAAATCCGTCGCTTCCGTGACTTCAAGTACGACGACAACCGTCCAAGTCGGTCCATTTTCATAGTATCCCCAATCCCACTCATCAGTTGACTTAAATTTTCCAAGGTTTAACGTGAAGTGATTCGCCAAATAAAATAATTCAGAATTTAAATCGGATGAAATAACATCTGAGATGAGATTTTCAGTTCCTTGAATTGAGGTCTGTTTTGTAAAGTACATTTGCTCAACCACTACTATTCCAAGCATGATTAAAACTGCTACTCCTACTATCATGCCAATTTTAATTTCTTTAACCAAATGATTCGAAGCACCAGAGAGACTCGGATAGATACGATCCATTTCTTCCGCTCTTTCATCTAATTCGTCTAATCGGCATTCCATAATACAGTCATAAGCTTCCTCCCATTCCTGTAGCTTCTGCCTGTAATACATATTACACTTAGCCTCTTTTTTATATTTCAAAACGAGCTCATCATAAATCGCTTCAATTTCTTCAAGCGACATCGAAGCATTCACTCCTAATACTTGATAGGCACGATTTAAATCATCCATTTCTTTCCCCCTACTCCCTTTCCATCCATTCACTCACAGTATTTCATTTCATTTTATGAATAAAAATCAAAATAAATGTCATTTCATCAGTAAAAGCCAAAAAACGGGTAGAGTTAGCCCCTACTCGTTTTTTATCACCCACGTCATAACTTTCATACTTTATAATCGATCTATCCCTGCTCCTAATTTCTAGTTCCTATCCTCTTCATATGTAAAGTATTTTTAATTTTATTTTCTGTTTTTTTCAATTTTCCAAACCTTCAATTTGCTTAAAAATTAGAATGACTTAATTCATTCAAAATTCATCTTCAACTCTTATATGTAACCTCTTACCTAAAGGATGGAATGTGGTATAATATGGATGTTGAGGGGGAATAACAATGATAATCGGAAAACTAAAAGACTTACCACGTTACAAAGGATTAAACCAAAACTTAGATACAGCTATTGATTTTATTTCAAATCATGATTTATCGACTTTACCACTAGGCAAAACTGAAATTGATGGAAATGATGTCTTTATTAATCGATTTGATTACTATGGAGAAGAACTTTCTAATTGCTTACTTGAGGGGCATCAAAATTATTTAGATATCCATCTCGTGTTATCAGGATGCGAATACTTAGGATATGCAGATGTTAGTGATTTAAATATCAAAACAACTTATGACGAGAAAACTGATTTCATTGAATTTGAGGGAACTCCGTTGATTAACTGTCCATGTTATCCTGAAACATTCGTCATCGTGTTTCCAGAAGATATTCACATGCCAAAATTAAAAATCAATCACGAACTCGTTCAAAAAGCAGTTTGTAAAGTTAAATTATCATAAACAAAAAGAGGCCCTTGGCCTCTTTTTCCTATTCTGAAATTACTTCTGGTTCAGGATAATCAATCCCAAACGTATTCACCGTCATAGACTCAATGATGACTTCTTTATCAACGGGTCTTCCATCAGGCGCAACCGTTAATGATTCTAAAGCATGCGCTACATCCATTCCACTAATCACTTTTCCAAAAGCTGCATAAGAACCATCTAAATGAGGAAATTCACCCAGCATAATAAAGAATTGACTTCCGGCACTGTCCATATCATTTGAACGTGCCATCGATAATACACCTTCTGTATGTTTTAAATCATTTCCAATCCCATTCGCTGCAAATTCTCCAACAATTTGATAACCAGGTCCACCACTTCCAATTCCTGTCGGATCCCCACCTTGTAAAACAAATCCTTTATCCACTCGATGAATCGTTAATCCATCATAAAACCCTTTTTCGATTAATGAAATAAAATTATACACGGTATTCGGTGCGATCTGCGGATACAATTGGGCTTCAATGGTTCCATAATCTTTAATAACCATCGTCACAATCGGTAATTGTTCAGGTGTTTCAACTTCTGGATAAATAATTTCATCTGGTAATTCAACTTTACTGCATCCCATTACGATTAAAGTCATGGCACACATGATGATTCCGGCTAAATATTTTATTTTTTTCATTTTTTAAATCCCCCTTAAATTCCTTTTCGATAAGCTGGCTGAATAAATTTATAGCGATCGGCTCGGTAATATGATTCCACGTATTCAAAAATTTGACCACTTTTTAAGTAAGACTGTAAACAAATGAGTAAACAAGGTGCTCCCGCTTCTACTTCTAAATAAGTACTAATCGGGGCTTCTAGTGAAATAGCTTCAATTTCTTGAATCGAATAATCAATTAAAAGTCCTAACTCTTTTTCAATGTAATCATATAATGAAATAGCGCCGATATCATCAGGTAATGACTTAATAATTTGAACCGGTAAATAAACAATTTCTACTGCCATTGGTTCTTCATCAGCCATGCGAACACGTTTTAATTCAATCACTTCTTGACCTTCTTTAATTTGAAGTTTACTTGCAACGATTTCATTGGCGAGCCTCACGGTCTGACTAATTAATCGACTACTCGGTTTGAATCCTTTTTGAATCATATCTTCGCTAAAACTTGTCAGTCCATGAATGCTTTTTTCATACTTTTGATGATTAACAAACGTTCCTTTCCCTTTTACGCGATACAAAACACCTTCGTACACTAATTCATTAATCGCTTGACGTGCTGTCATCCGACTCACATCATAAAGTTTCGCTAATTCCGGTTCTGAAGGAATCGTTTGATGCTCTTTATAATGTCCCACTTGTATTTGCTCTTTTAATTCTCGTGCAATTTCACGATATCTTGGTAACGACACGCCTCATCCATCCTTTATATTATATTAATTTGATTTTACCAAAAGAAAAACCAGGTGTCTATGTAATCTGACACCTGGTTCTTTTTGTTTTATTGTTTCTAATCTTGATGCAAAGCATCAACAAATCGTTTTGTGATTTCTAAAGGCCTTGTAATAGCCCCTCCCACAACAACGGAAAAAGCCCCAATTTCAAGCATTTTAGCCGCTTGTTCTGGATAATGAATTTTACCTTCTGCAATAACAGGCACCTTAATTGTTTGAGCTAACTTTTCTACTAACTCATAATCAGGTCCCCCACTTGGCATTGAATAACTGGTATACCCACTTAAAGTCGTTCCAACAAAGTCAACCCCACTTTCATAGGCATAAACGCCTTCTTCATATGTTGAAATATCAGCCATTAATAACAACTCTGGATATTTGTCCTTAATAGCCTGAATAAATTCTTTAACACTGCGTCCATCTACTCGATCTCTTAACGTACAATCAAGCGCCACAATATCTGCACCAGCCCCAACTAATTGATCCACTTCATCCATTGTCACTGTAATATATTGCTCAAACCCTTCGTATTGTTTTTTAATAATCCCGATAATCGGTAAATTTGTTTCTTCTTTAATCAAGGCAACATCACGAACACTATTCGTTCGAATCGCACAAGCTCCCCCACGTTTTGCAGCTCGTGCCATCAAAGGCATGACACTATAATCCTCTTGATATAATGGTTCACCCTCTAAAGCCTGGCAGGACACAATTAAATTCCCTTTTAATTTTTCAAGTATAAAATCTTTTGTCACGTTTCCCCTCTCCTTTTATAACCGACATCAACCCTTAAATAACTTCTTCGACATCTTGACTCATTTTATCTGCAACAAGGTGACAAGCCACAAAATGTTCTTCTCCGTCAATCAAGTAACGTTTTAATTCTGGTATGACTGTTTTACATTTTTCCATACAATCTTTACAACGTCCATGAAAATGACAACCACTCGGCGGATTAACTGGACTTGGAACATCGCCCTCAAGAACAATACGTTCGGTCTTTTTATCTAAATCAGCTACCGGAATAGCCGATAAAAGAGCTTGTGTATATGGGTGAAGCGTATGCGAGAAAATCTGATCTGTTTTAGCAAGTTCAACAATTTTTCCAAGATACATCACCGCAATTCGATCACTAATATATTCAACAACACTTAAATCGTGTGTAATAAAAATATATGTTAAATTTCGTTCTTTTTTGAGTTGTTTTAATAAGTTTAACACTTGAGCTTGAATAGAAACGTCTAAAGCACTAACGGATTCATCACAAACGATTAACTCAGGATTAATACTTAATGCTCTCGCAATCCCAATTCGTTGTCGTTGACCACCCGAAAATTCATTAGGATAACGATCCATATAATCGCGTCGCATATTAACTGCCTCTAATAAATCACCAATAATTTGTCGTCTCTCTTTTTTGGATTTAACGCCAAATTTTTTCAAAGGATCTGATAAAGATTGATAAATAGTAAACGCAGGATTCAACGAAGAATGAGGATCTTGAAACACAATCTGCATCTTTTGTCGGGCCAAATCCATTTCCTCTGCTGTCAGTTTTCTTAAATCTTTTTGACCTTCTTCTTGAAATTGATACAGCATTTCTCCAGCAGTTGGTCTAACTAATTGTAAGATTGATTTTCCAAGCGTTGTTTTCCCACATCCTGACTCTCCCACTAATCCAATCGTTTCGCCACGATAAATGGTTAAGTCAATTCCATTAACAGCTTGAACATACTGTTCCTTTTTCTTAAACAATCCCGATTTAATTGGAAAATAAGTCTTAACCCCTTTTAATTCTAATAAAACTTCCTGATTATTTTCCACTATTCATCACCTCTTTATATTTAAAACAGCGAACCATATGCGTGCCATCAACCATGGTTTCCCCTGGCATTTGATTACATTTTTCACACGAAAACTCACAACGTGGTGCAAATTGACATCCAGTCGGACGATCAAATGGATCAGGTGTTGAACCTTTGATTGGTTGAAGATCTTGATGACTTCCTTTTCCTAGAATCGGAATAGATTTCAGTAAAGCTTTTGTATATGGGTGCGCAGGGGTTCTTAGTATTTCGTCAACACTTCCACACTCAATAATATTTCCCATATACATCACTGCAACATCATCTGCTAGCTCACTCACCACTCCCATATCATGAGTAATCAATAAAATAGCCGTTTCATGATCTTTCTTTAATTGATTCATTAACTCAAAAATTTGTGCCTGAATCGTTACATCGAGTGCAGTCGTCGGTTCATCCGCAATTAAAACTTTAGGATTGCAACTCATCGCCATCGCAATCATTGCACGTTGACGCATTCCACCTGAAAACTGATGTGGATACTCATCAATTCGCTTTTCTGGAAATGGGATTCCCATCTTTTTTAATAATTGTAATGTTCGTTCTCGAGCCTCTTTTTTACTTATTTTTTCATGCGCTAAAATGTTTTCCATGATTTGAAATCCAACTGTATACACCGGATTTAAAGCCGTCATCGGATCTTGAAAAATCATTGAGATCTCCTGCCCACGTAAGGCTCGCATTTCTTTTCCATTGCGCTTTAATTGATCAATTCGAATATCTCCTTGATGCGAATGATAAATAATTTCTCCCGCTTCAATGCGAGCTAACTTCGGTAACAATTGCATAATAGAAGATGAGGTTACACTTTTTCCACATCCTGATTCTCCAACAATACATAATGTTTTTCCTTTTTTTATTTCAAACGAAACGCCATTAATGACTTTATTACAACGTTGATTCGTATAAAAATACGTATTTAAATTATTAACGGTCACTACTGCTTCATTTTGCACACTCTCACACCCCTATCCTTGTTGTGTTGGGTCGGTACTATCTCTTAGTCCATCTCCAATAAAGTTAATACTCATCACAAATAATGAAATAACAACCCCAACGGGTAACCACAACCACCAGCTATTTTGTAACGTAAACATATCCTGTGCGGCATTTAAAATATTTCCCCAAGTCGCGATTTGTAATGGAACTCCCAGTCCTAGAAAACTCAAAGATGCTTCTTCTAAAATAAACATCGCTGTACTTAAAGTAATATTAACTAAAATAGGACCAATCGCATTCGGTAACATGTGTTTATAACAAATCACAAATGAATTTAATCCAAAGGCTCTTAATGATTGAACATATTCCTCCTCTCGAATGGATAATATTTGAGCGCGTGTTAAACGATAAACACTCCCCCATCCAGTTAAAATAAAAATAATGATTAAATTCATTAAACTTTGTCCAAGAATAGTCACCAATAATAAGACAAGTACTAATTGGGGAAATGACATAAAGACTTCAGAAATACGTAGGATTAAAGCATCAAACCAACCACCACGATATCCTCCATAACAACCCAGTAATACTCCAATACTTGCACATCCTAATGCACTTCCAAGTCCAATTAAGATTGAAATTCTCCCTCCATATAAGACCCTGGCAAAGACATCACGCCCGACCTTATCTGTCCCAAACCAATGAGTGGCTGATGGAGCTTTTAAAACACTACTCATATCAATGGCTAGTGGATCATACAGCGTTAAAAGTGGCGCAAAAATCGCCGATAACAAAATAACTCCAAAAATAATAACGCCAATAACGGCTAACCGATTATTTAATAACTTTCTTAAAGAACGATTCATCTTTTTGTGACCGAGTTGCCCTTTTTCCTCTGCTTCTCTTAATTTATCAAGTCTTCGATCAAATCGACTTCTCTTCATTACACTCGCACTCATAAGAACCTCCTATTTTAATTTAACTCGTGGATCAAGTAAGGCTGTCACCACATCAACTAAGAAACTAGCAGTTAAAACAGCTAAGACAGAAAATAAAGCAATCATCATAACTAATGGATAATTTTGCGCACGCACAGCGGTTGCAAAGGCATTTCCAACACCCGGCCATCTAAAAATCGTTTCAATCACAACGGCTCCCCCGATGAGTGTTGGTAACCTAAATCCAATTAAAACAACAACCGGTGTCAATGCCACCCTAAATCCATGAACTAAATTAACCCGCCACTCAGGTAACCCTTTGCTACGTGCTGTTCTAATGTACTCTTTGTTCATCGTATCTAACATACTTGAGCGTGCATAACGCATAACCCCTGCTGTTAGGGCAATTCCAAGAACTAACGCAGGTAAAATTAAATATTCGATTCGATCAAAAAAGGCTGTTTGTCCAGGCATCGAACGTCCGCCAACGGGTAACCATTCTAAATTTAATGAGAACATTAAAATACATAACATTCCGAAGAAAAATTGTGGAATCGAAACTCCAATCATACCAGCTACTGTTAATAACCCTTCTGTAAAAGTCCCACGACGAATCGCACTGAATAATCCAAGGATACTTCCAAGAACAGTTGAAATAAATAAAGCGGCTGCTGATAACTCAAGCGTTGCTGGAATTAACTCTTTTAAGATTTGGCTAATCGGAACACCACTTGAAACACTATATCCAAAATTTCCTTGTAACAGTTCAACGACCCAACGGAAATAACGAACTAAGAATGGATCATTTAAACCATATAACTGGCGTAACTCTTCAAGCTTTGCTGGATCGGCATTGGCTAATAATTCTGGACTAATTAAATGTGATACGGCGTCACCTGGCGTTAATTCTAATCCTAAATAAATTAAAAACGTAATAATGAACACCATCGGAATCATTCCGAGTAATCTTTTAACAATAAAATTAAACATGTGGCCCTCCCCCATATTTTAAAATAAGGAGTGGATTTAAGTTCCACTCCTTAAATCATGACACTAAGAATTAAATTATTCCGCTAATTCCCAGTTTTGAATTTCCCAGTTGTAGTTATACTGTGGGTTCCCGATTGCATCAGCCCCTTTAACAATTTTTTGACTTTGCACTAAGAAAACTGGCTGGTAATATAATGCCATTGTAAATAATGTTTCATTTTCGTATTTTTGTAATTCATAGAATGCATCTTGTTGAACTTTAGCATCCATTGATGAGTTTGTTGCATCAATTAAAGTATTTAACGTCTCATCTGATGGAGTATGTGAGTTAGAAGCTGAGCCTGTACGGTAGCGGTCATAATATTCATGCATTGATAAAGCAGCATTTGCTCCATATGCCATATCCCAATCAACAGCTGATGGTCCGTTGACTTGATCTTCTGGTGCTGACCATAAAATCGTTGCTAAATCTCCCTCAACTAATCTAAAATTCATCTGTATACCGATTTGGCTTAAGTAAGCTTGAATAGTTGTCATTAAATCAACAGTTAATTGGTCTGTGTAGTAGTAAACAACATCTAACACATAATTTGGATCCCAATTTGCCTCAGCTAATAATTCTTTTGCTTTTTCTGGATTATATTCATAATCATTTAAACCAGAAACTTTGCTTGATCCATTTGGCGTTAAGCTATTAGCAGGAACAGCTGAACCATTGAATAAGTTATCACAAATTGCTTGCATATCGATTCCATAACGAATCGCTTGACGAATGCGTGCATCAGCTAATGGTGAAACAGATCCATCTTTTTTATTAAATTTATTTACATACAATAAACGAGTATAACGAACATCCACTTGATTAATAGTTAATCCCTCAACCCCTTGTAAAGCTTTCACATCATCAACATTTTTCGTATACCCATAGTCAAGTAATCCAGCTTTTGCGTTATTAACAAAGTTTGAATCACTTTCACCACTTGGTGTTAAATGAATTTTAAAATTTGCCACACCATCATAGTATTGATCAAATGGAACTAATACGGTATAGTCGTTCATTTTTACTTCTTCAATTTTATATGGACCTGACCCAATTGGGTTTTGGAAGAATTTTGCTTGTTGAATTTGAAGCGGGTCAACATCTGTGAAATACTTTTGTGGTAATGGAGCAAATTGTGTAAAAGTTAACAACGCATCTGGTGCTACTTTTTCAAACGTAATCATCACATTATTTCCATCAATCACGATTCCTTCAAGTTCTTCTGTATCTCCTGCTAAATAAGCATCAGCTCCTAAAATAGCATGGAAAGTTGACGTGAAGACTGGATTTAACACAGCGGTTCTCATTGAGTATTCGATGCTCCATTTAATATCTTCAGGTGTAATCTTTTCTCCATCATGCCAATAGATATTATCTCTTAAAACAAAAGTTAATTGTGTTCCATCTTCACTTAAGGAATAGTCTGAAGCAAGTCCTCCCTCTACTGGATTTAAGTTTTCATCTGCTTCAATTAAGTGCTCATATAATACTTTGTTATACATAAATAATCCTGGGTTTAACCATGGTGTTTCAAAAAACTCAACAGCCCCCCCATTTGAATACAGAACTTTTTCTTCATTAGATGTTGCTGGTTGCTCTGCAACTGTTCCTCCATTTGAACTATCGTTAGTTTCATTTTTTGCCTCATTTCCTCCATTACCACAAGCCACTAAAGATACACACGCTAGTGTTGCAATCATCCCAGTAAATAACTTCTTCATCCACTTTTCCTCCATCTCAATTTGATGTGAAAAAAATATTCATCATCTAAATTTTTTTTGAATATTTATTTCATTTACAAACTCATCATATCATCGCCCACACCCCGTGTAAACGTTTTTAAAAAATGAGAAAAAATAGTCCTAATGAGAAACAAATTTGTCCATATCATCACTTTTTTAGGGTTCAATATAAAAAAACAGATGGTTTGATGACCATCTGTTTTTTTGACTTTTTTTATTCTGCAACAGCTGTTGAAGCCAATTGAATATTTAACTTTTTTGTATCCAACTTAACTTCAGATAAAGCTTCCTCATCTGCAATTAAAATGACATTGGGATGCACTTGTAAGATTGAAGCTGGACAATCCGTTGTCACACTTCCCCCTACCATATGTGCAACTGCTTTCGCTTTATTTTTTCCAAGTGCGATTAACACAATTTGATTCGCTTGTAAAATGGAGCGAATCCCCATCGTCACTGCATATTTTGGTACCTCATCTAATGACTCAAAAAATCTCGCATTATCAAGACGAGTTTGCTCATCTAATGTTACAACATGAGTCGTTGCATTAAATGGTGTTCCAGGCTCATTAAATCCAATATGCCCATTTGAACCAATACCTAAAATTTGAAGATCTACTTTATTTTGACGAATCACTTCATCATATCGTAAACATTCATCCTGCGGATTCAAACAATCTCCTGATGGAATATTAACATTATTTAAATCAATATCAATATGATTAAATAATTGTTCTTTCATAAATGTCGCATAACTTTGAGAATGTGTTGCATCAATCCCAACATATTCGTCTAAATTAATCGTTTTAACATGTTGATACGACGTCTTATTTTTTTTATGATCTTCAATCATCGCCTGATATAATCCAATCGGGCTACTTCCAGTTGCTAAACCTAAAACAGGATTTTCTTTTGTTTTTACAACCTTTAAGACTTCCGAAAGAGCAGCCTGTCCCATTGCTTCTACAGATTTAACTTTAATAATTTTCATCCTTATTCCTCCTTAATCAAAATCTTCTCAAATTCTTGATTATCTTCCTTACCTACATTATACCTGTCTATACAAGTCCTGTCTATACAAGTTTTTGATTTTTTTTAAAAAGGCCTAACTGGCCTTTCATTAAATATGATGAATATGATAATAAACTGCACCAACTAAACCGGCATTATTAAAAAGCATGGCCGATTCAACTTTCAATTCTTTTTTGAACTGTTCCATTGCATGAGATAAGACATACTCTCTAATAGGCTTAATAAATCGCTCTTCTTGCGTGCAAACACCGCCACCAATCACAATAATTTCAGGATTAAATAAATGAACCAAACTCACAAGTCCTTTTGCAATCATAAGAATCCATTCTTCTACCATATCAGCTACTTTTTCATTCCCCGCTTCTAACGCCTCAAAAATAACACGTCCATTTACCTCATCCCTTGAAACAGGTAAATCTAACTCATCATACCCCTCTAAAACTTTGTTAACTAACGCCGTCATCGATGCATAATTTTCATAGCACCCTATATTTCCACAACGACATTTCACACCATGAGAATCAATCGAAAAATGCCCTAACTCACCCCCAATTCCAGTAGTCCCTTGCAAAATCTCGCCATTCACTAGGATTCCACCTCCAACTCCTGTTCCAATGGTTATTCCGATGACATGCTCGTAACCTTTCGCACGCCCTAACCACTTCTCACCGATAATCATACAGTTCGCATCATTTAAAACGGTCGTTTTCAATCCATATTTAAGCTCTAATTCCTCTTTAATATTTGTATGACACCAATTTTTAATATTTCCCCCAACACCAATGACACACCCACTTCGATAATCGATTTGTCCTGTTGCTGATACTCCAATCCCTAAAAAATCTGCCAACTCTACCTGCTCTTTTTCAAAAAACTCATCAATTGCTACCTTAACTGTTTCAATAATAGGGGTCTCATAAGCATCAACTGCAACACCTTTACTATACGTTGAAATAATCTCTCCCGTTTTATCAACAATCCCTAACTTAACAGCCGTCCCACCAATATCAACGCCTAAATATTTCATACACACCCCTCCTCAAATTGAATAAATCTTAAAACTTCATCTTCAAATCGATTGCAAAGTTCATGATCAAACTTTGCAAATACTAAGTGCATCTTATTACACATTGCCTGATTGAAAATAGCATACTGCGTACTTGGTGGACAAGATGAATCAAGCAAACCTGTTCCAAGTAAAAATTTACAGTTTAATTGCTTCGCAAAATGGACCACATCTAAATACCCAAGTCTTGAAAACACCTCATCCTCACGCTCATGAAGTGGATCAAACCATCTAAAATAATAACGAAGTCCTTCATACATTAATGAATCTAAATCCATTTCCCATACTCGTTTAAAGTCAGCTAAAAAAGGATCTTTAGCCACACATTTGTTAATTTCTTTATTCATTGCGGCCACAACAATCGCAAGTGCTCCACCTTGTCCTTGTCCATAAGAGACTATTTTTTTGGTATCAATTTGAGGTAATTGTGATCCAATTTTTGATAATAAATAGGCATCTAAATAAACTTTTCGATAATACATTTGATCCAGTTCATCATCAATGCCTATCATTAAATGACCACAGACAGTTGTTCCTAAAACACCTCCCAAATCTTCACTCATTCCGCCTTGTCCTCGACAATCCATTGCTAACACGGCATAACCAATGCCAATATAGCGCGTTAGATGATACCAACTCTTACTACTTTGCTTATAATCATGAAATTGAAGGATAAGCGGTACATTTTGGCGATTCTTTGGACAAATATATTTCGCATGAATTCTTGCGCCATCAATTCCCTTAAAATATAACTCATAATAGTCAGCACACTCATTTAAGAACTCTTTTTTTACCAATTCATACTCTAAGTCTCTCTCATTTAGTCGCGCTATTTGTCGATTCCAATAGTCAATAAAATCCGAGGGATAATTTCCTTTTCCTAAATAACAATTAAGTTCCTGTATAGGCATATCCATCATTGGCATCTTAATCACTCCCCTCTAGAAAAAAATCAATTAACAAATTATCAAAAATTCCAATTTCTTCATGTTTATAATCAGGAAAGATGACGTGTTTTTTCGGTCCATTCAAATGATTAAAAACAGCAAACTGCGTACTAGGCGGACATATCTGATCCATCAATCCTGTTCCTAATAACACAGGTACCTGAATTCGATGAGCGAAATGCTGAGCATCAATATATCCGAGTTTTGTAAATATTTCTTCTTTTCGTTCATGTAATGGATCGAACCACTTAAAGTAATAGCGAAGTCCCTCATAGGCTATCTGATCCAAATCCATTTCCCACACACGTTCATAGTCAGATAAGAATGGATACAGTGCAGCACATCGTTTTATCATTGGATTTAATGCCGTACAAATAAGAGCTAATCCACCTCCTTGACTGGCTCCATTAGCAAAAATTCGTGTGTGATCAATCCCTTCTAACTGTTCAACAATGCGACAAAGAAGACAGATATCCTGAGCTAACTCAACATAATACATTTGTTTAGGATCCCCATCTAATCCTGCTACAATATGACCAGATACCGTCGTTCCAATTCGTTTGGATAAATCCTCACTTTTACCTCCTTGACCCGGACAATCCATTGCAATTACGGCGCATCCTATCCCAACGAAAGAGGTTTGCTCAAACCAACTTCGACTCGCTCCAGGATAGCCATGAAACTGAAGAATGAGTGGAACATTTTTGGACGATTTGGGCTTTATATATTTCGCATATCTTTTACCCCCACGTATTCCGATAAACGATATCTCATAATATTCACAAGTCTCAAACTGATAAATTTCATATGGATTCATTTCATAGTTTAACGAAACATTTAATACTTCTAAAATTCTTTCATTCCAAAAATCATCAAAATCTTGTGGAATCGGATTCGTTCCGTCGTAGATTTCAAGCTGCTTTAAAGGCATATCAACCATTGGCATCCGCGTCTCTCCTTTTAAACTAGGATTTATTTTAAAATAACACCCGCTACTTTGACGGGTGTTATCTTTATTTAAATTTGTGTGCAGATCAATTTATCTCTTAAAGATGCTTTAAAAATTCAACATCATGAATTTCGTATTTTTCTTTTAATACCTTGAATCCTTCTTTATAAATGGCTTCATTTTCAGGTGTTACATTTTCAAATGGACGACGGCAGTACCCTGCATTAATTCCCATCCATTTAAGCATCACTTTCATTAAAGCATAGAACGATGGATAACTTAAAGCATACATAATAATTTCGACTGCTTCTTTTTGTAGACGCTTTGCCTCGTCCAATTCCTTATTCTGGACCGCATTGTAAATATTAATAAATAATTCTGGCATCACATTGTAAAATGATCCAACAATTCCATCTGCTCCAGCTAATAGTCCAGCCATGGCCATTTCATCTGCTCCGGAGTAAACCAAGAAATCTTCTCCAATTTCATCTTTTATTTGAGTAATTTCATATAAAGATAAGGCTGTGTATTTAATTCCTTTAACATTTTCAATTTGAGCTAATCGTTTAATAGCATTCATCCCAAGTAATCCAACAAGCGGTACGTTATAAACAATCATTGGAAGAGAGGTTGCATTGGCAATATCTTCATAGTATTTGACAATTTGATCCTCATTAAATCGCCAATAAAATGGTGGGACACTTGAAATTCCATCTGCTCCAGCTCTTTCAGCATGTTGTGCCAATTCAATTGATAATTTAGTTCCAATAGCTCCAACATGAACAACGACTGGAACGCGCCCTGCTACCTCATCCATGACAATTTCAACAACACGCATTCTCTCAATAGATGACATGGTAAATCCTTCACCTGTTGAACCAGTTAAATATAATCCATTTACCCCTTTATCAAGTAAAAAGGAAACTAACTGCCTCATTCCCATCTCATCAATATTTTCGTCTTTGTCAAATACCGTTAATAATGCTGGTACAACCCCTTTAAAGTCTTGAATACTAAATTTACTCATCTTTTTAAGTCCCCTCCGCCTAAGTAGCTTTTGAATCGATTATAAAAATATTTTTCAAACACTTCTTTTAAAATGGAGTTTTCCTCCAATTTCATTGTTATCTTAACACTAAAACTACTATTAGTAAACGCTTACCGGCGGGATAAAGTAGAGTTCAAAAAAAAGTGAATATGAAGTGTGACTTTATCCATATCGTTTTAATATAGATTAAAAAGGAGTCTATCTCTTTTGAAATAGACTCCTTTTTAGGAAATGGGATTAACTTAGTTTTAATAGTAAGGATAAGATGAGCCACAAGATGGTGCTCTGTGTCCATATCCCCATCCGTAATTAGGACGGCCCCATCCATAACCGCCATAATATGGATACCCCCATCCATATCCTCCGTAAAATGGATAGCCTCCCCATCCAAAACCTCCGTAAAATGGATAACCAAATCCACCCATAAAAAAGCGTTCATCTTCTGGTCCTCTTGTCATTCCACATACTGGTGGATAAGGAATCGAATAAGGACTTGGCATTGGTGGATATGGAACACCTGCATATGGGAAGGTCATCTGAGGAACATTAGGAACTTGATAATTTGTTGTCGTATAAGACGGAGCACCTTGATAATATGATTTATTCATATTAACTAGATATTCCTCCATTGTTTGTTGAGTACTTGCAATTTTTACACCCTCATTAGGCGCTTTTACTGCCTCGGTTTTGGTTTGAACCTGTTTAAGTGGAATAGTTACGGCTTCTTCGGTTTTGGTTTGAACAAGTGGGACAGTAGTCATTTCTTGATGGGTACTCACTGTGACTGGCGTCTCTGTCACTAAAGAAGTCATATTTTCAACTGGTTTTTGGGTTACCGTTTGCGTAGTCGTTGTCGTCGTTGTCGGTGTTTCAGAAAGCATATGACTCTCTGTTACTGTTACTTTTTTTGTTGGGGTTGTGTTGACAACAACAGGCTCTGTAGTTGTTGCAGTTTGTAAATTAATACTCTCCTTATCTAAATTAGGATAATACT
The DNA here is from genome assembly GCF_017941855.1 of Turicibacter sp. Taxonomy (NCBI): domain Bacteria; kingdom Bacillati; phylum Bacillota; class Erysipelotrichia; order Erysipelotrichales; family Turicibacteraceae; genus Turicibacter; species Turicibacter sp. The sequence goes on from NZ_JAGAVR010000055.1 coordinate 16,023, forward strand.
TTTGAATGTTTTGTGCTACATTTGGCTCATCTTTTCTGACTGGTGATGGCACTTTAACTTTTAATCCGGGTACGAGTGGAGTTAAATGATTAATATGTGTATTCATCCCTATCAAATCCTGGACACTAACATTGTATTTTTCTGCAATAGAATCAAATGTGTCATTTCGTTGCACGATATGGATTTTCATAAGTCCGATTCTCCTCTCTACAATTTTCTCTTTACAATATATGTTAACCATTTCTTGAATATAACTTCGTATTTCATGAGAAAAAGATTCTATTATCTAAAGATAAAGATTTTTAAATGATGTAATTCTTCTCAAGGGTTAGGTCTTTTAGAAGCTAGACCTATTTTTAAAAATAAAATCTATCTTCGATTACTCTAGAAAATATCCTGCAAGAAAGACTGGCCTATCAAGAAGAAAAATCTCTGCGTTGCTAGAGTCATTTAATAACAGTTTCACACCATTACAAATCTAGACGTATAGTCAATGCTAATCCATTACAAATAAAAATTTTTTTATTTAATCTGGCGCTCTTTAAACCAATACCGTCCCATTTTGATTATGAATTTAGAGTAAATATTTTATTTATTATTGTTAATTTAAAAACAATAAAAGAATGAGATGAATTGACATATTCATGCTGTACCATGTTGGCTTTAAAGTAACGCATAAAACAAAAAAAACCATATTACGACATGTAACATGGTTTTTTGAAATAGGATTAGTCTTTGAATTCAAATTCAAAGTTAAGAATACGAACAAGATCTCCATCTTGTACCCCAAGATCACGTAATGCTTGATCAACTCCAGCATGACGTAATTGACGTGCAAATCGCATAACAGATGCTTCACGATTAAAGTCTGTTTGATGGAAGATTTTTTCAATATGGGCTCCAGTTACCACATAAACTCCATCATCTCCACGAGTGATATGGAATTTAGCTTCTTCAGGAGCAAACTTATACATAACTGATTGTTCCACTTCTTCTTCATCATATAATGGGAATTGTGGAGTTGTTTCTAATAAATCAGCTGTTTTGTATAATAATTGGTCAATTCCTTGACGTGTTGCAGCAGAAATCTCAACGATTGTAACATCGTCTCCTACTTTCTCTTTAAAGATACGTAAGTTTTCTTCTGCATCCGGATTATCCATTTTATTCGCCACAATAATTTGTGGGCGTTCAAGAAGTTTATAACGATATTGTCCTAATTCGTTATTAATCGTTACATAATCTTCATAAGGATCTCGGCCTTCCATTCCTGACATATCAATAACATGTAAAATAACACGTGTACGTTCAATATGTCGTAAGAATTGATGACCAAGTCCAGCTCCACTTGCCGCTCCCTCAATTAATCCCGGTAAATCAGCCATAACGAATGAACGACCATCCGGAACTCCAACAACACCTAAATTTGGCACTAATGTTGTGAAGTGATAAGCAGCGATTTTTGGTTTACAAGCTGAAACAACAGAAATTAAAGTTGATTTTCCGACACTCGGGAATCCAACTAATCCAACATCAGCTAAAACTTTTAATTCAACACGAATTTCGCGTTTTTGTCCTAACTCACCATTTTCAGCAAGTTCTGGCGCTGTATTTCTTGGTGTAGCAAAATGAATATTTCCACGTCCTCCGCGTCCACCTTTTGCAATAACAGCACGTTGTCCATTTTCAGTTAAATCAGCAATAATTAAATTTGTGCTCGTATCATAAACGATTGTTCCAACAGGAACTTTAACAATTAAATCGTCTGAATTTTTACCATGGCAACTTTTTGCCATTCCATTTTCACCATTCTTAGCGGCTAAAACTCGGTTATAGCGAAGATCGAGTAACGTTGATAATCCTTCATCTGCGACGAAAACGACACTTCCACCGTTTCCTCCATCTCCACCTGCAGGTCCACCATTGGCGATATATTTTTCGCGACGGAAGGCAACAGCACCATTTCCTCCATCACCTGCCGTCACTTTAATTTTGACTTGATCTATAAACAAGGCAATCCCTCAATTCTATTTTGCGAAGCAAAAGCTTCATCAATTTGATTATCTATTTATATTATCAATTGATTTAGTCTTTCTCATACAAAGAAATCTACATAAAAATAAACCCCTAATCTGATGATTAGGGGAATTATTCAATCAATTAGTTAGCTGCTGGGTAAACAGAAACTTGTTTTTTGTCGCGTCCTAAACGCTCGAATTTAACAACACCATCGATTTTGCAGAATAAAGTGTGATCTACACCCATACCTACGTTTACACCTGGATAAATACGAGTTCCACGTTGACGGTAGATGATTGATCCTGCAGTAGCAAATTGTCCATCAGCTAATTTAGCTCCTAAACGTTTTGACTCAGAGTCACGACCATTCTTTGTAGAACCAACACCTTTTTTAGATGCGAATAATTGTAAATTTAATTTTAACATGTTTCCACCTCCTATTTGTTTTCTATTACTGTTAAATATTTAAAATGATCTTCTTCAATCGTATTCAAAGAAGTCAACATTCCAAACATCAGCGTTTGAGCCGCATCAGTTGATGGAATATTTTCAACGAATAAATAACCATCTTCCATTTTAATTGTAAGTTCTGATTCATCTAAGCTGATAATGGAATTGGTTAAGCCAATCGAAACAGCACTCACCGCAGCGCAGACTAAGTCTTCACCTGGTTCACCTGCAAAGGCATGGCCGCTAATCTCAAATGACTCTACTTTATTGTTTTTATAGTTAAAATTGGCTGTAATCATGTGTCAACTAATTAAGCGTTGATTGCTTCGATAACAACTTTAGTGTATGGTTGACGGTGACCTTGTTTCTTTTTGTAACCTTTTTTTGGTTTGTATTTGAACACGATAATTTTTTCACCTTTACCATGTTTCTCAACCTTAGCAGTTACAGTTGCACCTTCTACTAAAGGAGCACCAACTTTTGTGTTTTCTCCTCCAACGAATAATACCTCGTCGAAAGTTACAACTTCACCTTCAGCAACATTTAATTTTTCAATGTAGATTGCTTGACCTACTTCAACTTTTAATTGTTTACCACCAGTTTTAATAATAGCGTACATTTACCTGCACCTCCTTAAAATTTAACTAAGACTCGCCATCAAAGGCATATGAAGTTTCATATTTGAAACCTTGTCCGAGCGGTTGTAGTACCCTAAGGTGCTAACAACATGATTCATTATATCAAAGTGAATCCTATTCGTCAACGATTTATAAGTGGTTATGTCTACCTTTTTTTACGTTTATCTATTCAATTTGACATTCACTGAACTAATCTATGAGATAATCTATTCATTTTATTTTGGTTTATTTTTCACTTTTAAAACAAAAAGCCTTATGTTTTTTTACGCACATAAGACTTTTTTAATTAAATTCAAATCAACAGGTTTTAATAAAATATCATCCATCTCAGCTTCCAAAAATTTCGGATCATCTTTTGATAAACCATTGGCCGTTAATGCAATAATGCGACCTGAATACCCGAGCTGACGAATTCTTTTTGAGGCTTCATAGCCGTCAATTACTGGCATACAAATATCCATGACCACGACATCGTAATTAGGATTTTGTTTTATTTCATCAATGGCTCCTTCACCACTGTCAACCGTTTTAACATGCTTCACATCTATTACTTCTAAAATATCTTCCATTAGCATGAGATTAATTTCATTATCATCTACTACTAAAACGGAAAAATCATGTTCCATCATTTCCATTTAAACTCCGCCTCCATAGTTACTTAAAAAAGTGACAGTTATCATTTTAATCACTTTTAATTTTAACGTCAATAATTACCTTATTATTTTCCCTAAATTTCAACTGTAACCAAGTTAGCTCGTCATGAAACCTTTCATTAAACTGAAACATGTTTAAATACCCTCGATAAATTTTATCCTCCCAGGAATCATCACAAAGAATCGTGATTTTTCTTGGTAAATCAACATTTCTATACATTTTCTTATGTAGTAAAAATCGTTGAAATAAATACTGAGCATTTTGATTAAACTTTACAGTCGAATAAAACAAAAAACCTAGGATTAAATAGAATTGTCGAAAATCGTATAAAATTGTAAGTAATACAATAAAACTGATAAACACAATATTAAAGTAACAAATTATTCTTAAAGAGTATCGATACGGAAAAAAACATGACAAGATATCTCCAAGTATTCGACTTCCATCAAGTGGCGGTAATGGAATTAGATTAAATACGATAATAAAACATTGCGCCCATATAAATGAGTTTATCCATTTTAATTGAATTCCACTCACCTCTAGTTGTGCAAAATAAAGAAAAATGGATAGTAACATGAGATTAACCATGACGCCTGCACTACTGATCAATAAATCTTCTTTATTCGCCTTATTCAACTCTCCCTTAAATCGCATCTGTCCACCAAATGCAAAAAACTTTAGCTCATCTAATTCCCATTTGAAAAAAGAGGCCATCAGGAGATGACCACATTCATGCAACAAAATACTAATTGCAAACACAATATATTGATTAAAATATCCAGTTAAGATAGCTAGTAACGTCACGATATAATAAGATGGCTCAAACTTAATCTTATTCTTATGCAACCTTAAGCCCTCCATTTCATCTAGTTCATTAGGCTATTTAAAAAATCACTAACATCTAAGTACTCCCCATCTTTTTCTAATTGCAAATAGAAATAAGCATAATCCCCTAACTCTGTTCCAGGTTCTCCAATCACTGAACCAACACCTAATGACTCTCCTTGTTTAACATGTTCATACAAACTCACACTTCGTTTTTCTAAAAAACCAACGGTTAAAATCATATCATTATCTAATTCAATACTCATATAATTACTGATATCTGGATCAATCCCGACATGAATCACAATTCCAGGCACTAAATTTGGAATACTTTCTCCGATTTCAGTTTTGACAATGACACCGTGATGGAAATCACGTAACACCATGTTTTCATTAATCTTAGTTAAGTACTCCGCCACATCAATCATTTGTTCTGTCCCTTCAGATTCAACTCCCACGTCACTCTCCGTTGTTCCAATAATTCCACTAACTGTTGTGGTGTCATTCTCTTGAGTTGGTAAATTAAATTCAAATGGAAACATATTAGTTAAAAACTTCTCGTATTGATTTTTATACTTCAAAAAAGGCATCTCACTCAGTAAAATCGTCTTTACACTTTGATAAGCCGGAGTTTGTGGTAACTTTTGAAGAATTAAAACCCCCATCAAAATACATAAGCAAACTGTTGCCTGCATGCTAAAACGCCCCACCATCTGGCTAGTCTCATCTTGCTGTTTTTTATTTCGATACTTTGCATAATAATTTGAATGTGTTGGTCGATATCCTTGATAATTAGACCGGTATGTGCTTTTTCTCTTTCTAGGATCAGCCACGATTTATTCCCCCTAACAACATCATTTACAACTCATAGCCTGATATTTCACTTTCATCATATGAAGGAAATTAAGCATTTAGACCATTTGAGGAGAAATTCAAAACTTATTTTAAATAAAAATTATTTAGATTATCTCAATGCATTTATAAATGTGTCATCTTTACTTTATAAAACAAAAAGCATCTCTTAAGAGATGCTTTTACATATGTTCAAGTTGTTTTTGATATCTTCCAAACTGACTTTTCAAAATGGGATACAAGACTAAAACAACAAGTGAGTTAAATAATAAGGTTGGAAATAAAATTAATTTTACGAAGGCATAACCACTAACATTCGTTACCATCATCGTATTAACTAAAAAATAAACCGCCCATTCTTCAATCACAATGACAATTGAGAATAAAGCAAGCATCGATAAAATATTGACTGGCATACTATTTGAAACAAAGCGTTGAAGTAAGAACGTAATAATCGGGAACAAACACGTATAGATTCCAAACAAATCCGCATAACAAATATCATATAAAATACCGAAAATAATCGCAAATACTAATGCCTTATTTCCACGATCATAAAACGTAAAGAAGCATAAACACATTAAAAACACATTAGGAATTGCACTATAAGAACCAAACATCGGTTGAATTGGTAAAAAACTAACTAACAAATTATCCATAACAAAGCAGGTAATAAATAAAACAATGACTCTAACCATTATTCGGAACCACCGCCTCACGTTTTACAACAATGACATAATCCATATTATTATAGTTTTTCTCCCCTTTTAAATAAAGCGTCTGTGTCAAGCCATCTTTACTAACTTCAGCACGATCCACATAGCCAATTAATAAAGCACGCGGATAAACACCTCCAAGTCCACTTGTAATGACCACATCCCCAGGCTCTACCAATACATCTTTTGAAACCTGTGTCATCACTAACTCATCATTCATGTAATCATAACCTTCAACCGTTCCGATTGAATTTTCTTTCCCATCAATTAAAGCTGACACCTTACTACCGAAATCTTGATTTTTAATTAATTTAACTTTTGATGAAACTTCGTTGACTGTAATCACTTTACCGATTAAGAACCCCTCTTTTGATAAAACAGCCATATCCGTCTCAATTCCATCTTTTTTCCCTTTATTAATCACCATAAAGTCATGCCATTGATCAACATTCCGCATCACGGTTGTGGCATTAATCGTATCATAGCTGGTCAGTGACAACCCTGTCTCTAATGTTTCCTCTAAAGAAGCCAACTGCTCTTCTAACTGATTCGTATAAACGTTTAAAGACTCATAATTATAAAGCTGCTGTTTTAATAACTTATTTTCCTCATACGTATGAAATAAATCATTCACATTCGTCACAAACCGCTTAAAGCCTTCCACAATCCCTGTATACCCAGTCTGAACCACTGACATTCCATCTTTAATCACACGTTCAGGAAGTGGATTAAGCGTTTCATTATGCATCGTATACCCCACCGTGATTAAGGTCATAAAAATTAAAACGATAATTCCAAAAACTTTTAAATGGTTAACACCCTTCATTCGAACACATCCTAAACTTAAACAATAATATATACTGCTAATTATATAGAATTGATATGTTATACACAACCCCATTTGAACAGATAGATTTAACTGTGGAAAGTTTACACACTTTTTACACTATCTAAAAGAAAAAGAGTTACAATATTCCAAAAAGAACAGTATTTTTTTCCTATCTGACATGAAATATTCTTATTTAGTTTAACTCAAATTTCGTCATCTCATCCTTAATTCGAATCCGATCATCTCAATAACACTGAATGACCAGACAAAAACACATAAAAAGTGGAATCTTACATTCCACCTTTTATATTTGATTGAAAGGACTTAAAAAACTCCTCTTTCTGAATTTGATAAACCTTACAATCAATCCATTGTCGTCTACTATTTTGACAGGCGTTTTTCAACAAACGATCATATGTCATACCAAGCTTTTGCATCACGCGGCCTGATGCCACATTTAACACATCGTGACGAGCCTTCACTCTCGTAAACCCGACTACTTCAAAAGCAAAAGCTAAAATCGCACAAGAAGCCTCCGTCGTAATTCCTTGATTCCAATACTTTCGACTTAAACAATAACCAAACTCACAAACAGCCCCTTCTTTTTGATGTAAGTTGACTATATTAAATAAAGAAATCGACCCAATCACATCCTGTGTTTCTTTTAAAACTATTGCCCATTGATAAGTCGTTAGATGTTGATAAGCCATCTCCCATCCTATCAATACTTTAGTAGTTTCCCCGATATGATGATGTATAGGCCAAGCCACATAGCGTGTCACTTCCTCATCACTTGCCCAATTATTAAAAACCATTACTGCATCATCCCGTTTGAATTTTCTTAAAATCAGCCGTTTCGTTTCTAACTCACACGTTCCTACATGCTTGACCATTCATACATTCCTCATCTCATTCTATTACATTTTTATTAGTTACATTATAACATCTAACCCTTTGACTTAGACATCCTTTCAACTATCTCTTACATTTATTTTCCACTATCACCGTAATTACTTAAAAATCGAGCAATCGGATCCAAAACCTGACATCCTTCCCTTGCTTGATTCAACATCCAATAATCAACCTCAACCCCATAGACTTTTACACTGCAAACAACTAAACTGCCATTTAACTCAAAAGGTTGCATCTCTGAATCTTCAACTCTTATAGTCGATAAATAATAAAACTCTCACATCCCCACACGATTTTCAATCATACATCAATCAGGTCCTCGATACGAAATCTAGACAACACTTCCTTCAAACTCTTCTGTTTTTAAATCATTACACCATAAATCCACACATACCTCCTAGCCCCCCCACTTTATTAAAGTTTTCTAAACTATATATCTAGAAACGTCTAACAAATAACAAATTTTTCTGATTTTTTGAAAAGTTGTATATCTTTGTCATTATTCCGAATAATAAAAATAATCTTATAAAAAAGAGGGACTTTATGGTTGAATCAATAATTGATACTATATTACCTATCATTATTAGTATTTTAGAAATGATGGGAATCTTAATTATAACCATTGGATCATTTAGGGCTTTTTATCATTATGTTAGAGCACTTCTCACAAAAGATGCCTACCCTGTTAAACATCAATTTGCTAATTCCATGGCAACAGGGCTAGAATTTAAATTAGCAGCTGAAATATTAAAAACTGTTCTCATCCAAAGTTTAAATGAACTTATTATCCTCGGTTCCATCTTTTTATTGAGAGTTTTAATGACGATTGTCATCCAATGGGAAATGAAAGAAGATGCTAAAACCAACGTTAAAACAGAATAAAAGCTCGCTGTAATAGCGAGCTTTTATAATTTTATAAATAACCTTTTTCTTTAAGACTTACAAATTGATCATCACCGATAATTAAATGATCCAGCACTTTAATACCAATTAATTCGCCTGCCTCATACAAACGATGAGTCAAGCCAATATCTTGTTCAGACGGTGTAGGATCACCACTCGGATGATTATGTGCACAAATCACCGAAGCCGCAGAACGTTTAATGGCTTCTTTAAAGACTTCTCTTGGATGAACAATCGCTTTATTTAATGATCCAATAAAAATTGTTTTTTTCGAGATGATATAATTTTTAGTATCTAAGAATAAAACAACAAAATGTTCTTGTGTCAAATGTTTCATTTCAACTGCTAAATAATCGACACAATCACTAGGTGATAAAATAGCATCAACTTTTTGATATTTCGCTTTAGAAATACGTTTCCCAAGTTCAATACTTGCAAGCAATTGAATCGCTTTGCTTTTGCCTACTCCCTTTACATTCATAAGCTCTTCAATGGTCATCTCATTTAAAAACTTCAATCCTTGTGTTTGCTTTAAAATAAGCTGTGCCATTTGAAGAGCTGATTGATTCTTTGTCCCCGTTCTTAATAAAATGGCTAAAAGTTCAGCATTTGATAAAAACTCTGCCCCCTCAGTTAATAAACGTTCTCGTGGCCGCTCATCAAACGGTAAATCACGAATCATAAAGGACTCCATTTAAAATCAATCACTTCCAATCTTATTGAGTTAACCATTGATAGATTTCAAGTAACATTTTTTGACGCTCATTGGCAAGCGTCTCAAAGGAAGCATTTGATAAGGTCATATAATAACCAAAGATGTGCATCTCATCATCTGTAAACGTCTGTATAAACTCACTTGTCATTTCAAATGGATTTTGTTTGACAGCTTGTAAAAAATAATCCCAACGTAAATCTCCACTTTCAATTTCTAATCGTTTAATGAAATACGTTAAATTTTGGCTTTTTAAAGCTTGTTCAACACTTTCTAATGATTCTTTCGTTCCTGAGATATGGGAAAATACAGAATACTTTCCATCCGTTCTAGTAACACCATAGTTATACCCTAGTTTTTGTAAATCTCCAGCTAACGTTAGAAGATTATCATAGGTTTCAAAAACACCTAACTGCATAATATAAATGGCATTTTCATCATTTACTGCCACCTCTATCGAGGTCTTTTCTTCAGTTGTTTCATCTGATTCGCCCGTTGCTTTAGTCTCTTCAGGTGTCTCAACTGAGACAGTTGGTTGATCCTCACTTGAATTTGGCAATAAAATCCCATCTAATATTTTACCAAACGAAAACCCTAAAACAGTAAATATCAACGTCAACAACAAAAAAGCTCGAATCATCTTAGGATCCATTTTATTTTTTTTAACCATAATCCCCCATCCAATCGTACAAATCATCCCATGATTAGTTTTACTAATTAGTTTATGAGTCTCATGATATCAAAATCATCTTAAGAAAATTGTTGAAATCTCATTTCATTAAATATTTTCGAACTTCTGAAATGAAATATAAAGATCCCGTAATAATTAGGCACTTCTCATCCGTTAAGTGATCTAATAACTTCTCAAGTAATTGTTCATAATCTTCGTCATAATCTGCATTCAGACCGCTATAACTCTCAAACTGATTTTTTCCCGATTGTGCCCGTGGATAATCAAAGGTTGTAAAATGAACCTCATCCGCTACTACTTTTAAATACTTAAACATCTCGCTATACTCTTTATCCTTTAAAACACTCACCATAAATACATGGCGTTTGGTTGGATAAAGCTCTTGTACTGTTTCACATAGGTTCTTCATTCCCTCAGGATTATGAGCACCATCTAAAATAATGGCTGGCTCATCATGAATCAATTCAAAGCGACCTTTCCAAAAAGCTTCTTTCATTCCCCTATATATATTTACTTCAGAAATGCTAAAAATCCTTTTTTCTTTTAAATACTTTAAGATAGAATAGGCTAAAGTCGCATTTTTAACCTGATGAAGTCCTTTCATATTTAACTTAACATTCGGTAAATCAACCCAATCAAATTGAATCCCTTCATGTCGATTCTTAATATTTGTTGGAGCATAAGTACTTAAGGCATTTAAATATGGGCTATTTTTCCCTTCACAGGTAACTTTAAAAATTTCTAACACATCGTCATCATCCTCTGTTGTAAACAAAGGAACACCATGTTTTACAATCCCCAGTTTTTCAACTGCAATTTTTTGTAAAGTATCACCTAAAATCGCTTCATGATCATGGCCGATATTCGTAATCCCACATGCCAGTGGTTGGATCATATTTGTTGCATCCAAACGACCTCCTAATCCCACTTCATAAATCACGACATCAACGGGCTGATTTTTAAAATAAACAAATGAAATAAGTGTGATTAATTCAAATTCTGTAAAAGGTCCAATATCAGTTTTATTAATTTCTTCAACGATCGGTTTCACGACATTCGCACACCACGCTAAATCATCATCACTAATCGGAACACCATTTAATGTAATACGTTCATTAAATGATTCAATATAGGGAGACGTAAAGGTTCCTACAAGATACCCTGCATCCTGTAATACCGAACGAAGATACGTAACTGTTGATCCTTTTCCATTCGTTCCTGCAATATGAATAGTTCTTATTTTTAAATGGGGATTCCCAAGACGTGCTAAAGCAGCTTCCATTCGTTCAAGTCCTGGTTTTATTCCAAATCGTAATTGTTGATTTACCCATTCAATGACATCATTTCCATTTCTAAACATTTCAACACCACCTAATTACATCAAAATCAGCTGTTTTAATTTAGCGTCACTTGGATTTTTTCACCTTTCTTAAGTGTCTCTCCCATTAAAACAGACTGAGAAATAACCTGATTACCACTTCTTTTTTCCACTTCATCTGATCCTTCAGTCGACACTACAATTAAATCGTGTTCATTTGCAAACTCCATTAACTTTGACACGCTTTTCCCCGTAAAATCATCCATTACAGGGGCCCCTTTAGAAACGGTTACCGTTAAGACCAATGGATCTTTTCCAATGACAGTTCTTGGTTTAATGGATTGTTCCATGACCCTATTTTGTAAAATATCATAGGAATAAACTAATTCATAAATCACTGTTATATTTTCGTGTTCTTTGTCATATGCCATCACTTCTTCGGCTGACCACCCATGAAAATTAGGAAGTGTATTTGATTGAATTGAATATTTAACATTAAAAATTAATGTGCCAATAATCCCAAAAAGAAAAATCCAACAATAAAACTTAGCATTTAAACGATATTTTTTTCTTTTCTTTGACTCATTCATGTTGATACCACCCTTTCCCCATCCAATAATAGATTATTTTTCCCATTTTATCTAAATTTATAACTCTCTTTTGATTTAAGCATCATTTGATATCATATTTTTTGTAATACTATCATAATTCTACCAACTAATATTCGTTTTTGAAAGAAAAAACCGTCCCTCATAACTTGTATTTTTTGTCACATTTACTAAAAAATATAATTACTTACAAAATTCATCATCTTAGTCGATAAAAAAAACTGCCCTAAAACTAAGGCAGTTTAAAAATAATTATTTTTGAAGTTGTGCTAAACGTTCTTTAACCGTTTCAAATTTTTCTTTGTAATCAGCTAATTTATTACGTTCTTCTTCAACTAAGTGAGCAGGTGCTTTTGAAACGAATTTTTCATTTGCAAGCTTAGATTCTCCACGTTTAACTTCACCTTCTAATTTTTTAAGTTCGGCTGTTAAACGATTAATTTCTGCACTTACATCAATTAATCCTTCAGTTGGTAAGAAGATATCAGCTCCTGTTACAACAGCTGTCATTGTTTCTTCTGATACTGTTAAATCTTTTTCAATCACTAATTCACTTGGATTACAGAAACGAGCTAAGTAAGCTTGGTTTGCTGTTAAGTTGACTAATGCCTCTTCTGATTTAGCGTTGATAAAAATACGGATTTTTTTGCTCATTGGCGCATCTACTTCAGCACGGATGTTACGAACTGAACGGATAATATCCATTAATAATGTGAAATCAGCCATTGTTTTCGCATCATTGAATTCTGGTTTAACAACTGGCCATGCTGCTACTGCACATGCCGTATTTTCACGTGTAATCATTTGATAAATTTCTTCTGTTACGAATGGCATAAATGGATGTAATAATTTCACGATAGATTCTAATACATAAGTTAAAACCATACGAGTTGAACGTTTTGCTTCTTCGTCTTCACCTTGTAATGGTAACTTAGCCATTTCAATATACCAGTTACAGAAATCTTCCCAGATAAAGTTGTATAAGTGACGTCCTACCTCACCAAATTCAAATTTATCTGCATTATAGTTGATTGCTTCAATTGTTTCATTTAAACGACCTAAAATCCATTTATCTGCAACGTTTAATGTAGCAGCCTGTAAACATACATCTTCTACTGTCATCCCTTCCAAATTCATGATGACGAAACGAGAAGCATTCCAAATTTTATTAATGAAATTCCATGTAGACTCTACTTTTTCTTCAATATAACGTAAATCTTGACCTGGTGCTGAATTTGTTGTTAAGAAGTAACGTAAGCTATCTGCCCCGTATTTCTCAATAACATCCATTGGGTCAACCCCATTACCTAATGATTTACTCATCTTACGTCCTTCAGCATCACGTACTAATCCATGGATTAAGACATTTTTAAATGGACGCTCATCTGTAAACTCTAAACTTTGGAAAATCATACGAGATACCCAGAAGAAGATAATATCATATCCTGTTACTAATGTATCTGTTGGGAAGTAAGCTTTAAAGTCCTCACATTCAACATCTGGCCAACCTAAAGTTGTAAATGGCCATAAAGCAGACGAGAACCATGTATCTAATACGTCTTCATCTTGGTTCCAGTTTTCAATATCTGCTGGAGCCTCTTCTCCGACATACATTTCTCCAGTTTCTTTATGATACCAAGCTGGAATTTGATGTCCCCACCATAATTGGCGTGAAATACACCAATCATGAATGTTTTCCATCCAACGTAAGAATGTATTTTCAAAACGCTCTGGAACGAAGTTTACTTTATTATCAGTTCCTTGATTTGTAACTGAACGAGCAGCTAATTCTTCCATTTTAACGAACCATTGTGTTGATAAATAAGGTTCAACGACTGCATCTGTACGCTCAGAGTGCCCAACTGCATGAACATGTTTTTCAATTTTAACAACTAATCCCGCTGCTTCTAAATCAGCCACTAATTGTTTACGTGCATCTGCACGATCCATTCCATTATATTTACCTGCTAATTCATTCATTGAACCATCTAAGTTCATACAGATTGGACGAGCTAAGTTATGACGATTTCCAACTTCAAAATCGTTAGGGTCATGAGCTGGCGTAATTTTAACAGCCCCTGTTCCAAAATCCATTTCAACATATTCATCAGCAATGACTGGGATTGGTTTAGCATTTCCTGGAATCAGAACATTTTTACCAAGTAAATGTTTATAACGTTCGTCTTCAGGGTGAACCGCAACGGCAACGTCTCCAAACATTGTTTCAGGACGAGTTGTTGCAACTTCTAAGAATTCATCTGTTCCTTCAATCATGTATTTGAAATGATAGAAAGCTCCTTCGATTTCTTTATGAATAACCTCGATATCAGATAAAGCTGTACGAGCTGCTGGATCCCAGTTAATAATGCGTTCACCGCGATAAATTAATCCTTTTTCGTATAATTGAACGAATACACGGCGAACTGCTTTTGATAATCCTTCATCTAATGTGAAACGTTCACGAGAATAATCTAATGATAACCCCATTTTTTCCCATTGCTGACGGATAAAGCCTGCATATTCTTCTTTCCATTCCCACGCTTTTTCTAAAAATGCTTCACGTCCAATATCGTAACGAGATAATCCTTGTTCTTTTAAACGTGCATCAACTTTTGCTTGAGTTGCAATTCCAGCATGATCCATTCCTGGTAACCATAAAGCATCATAACCTTGCATACGTTTCATACGAATAATGATATCTTGTAACGATGTATCCCAAGCATGTCCTAAGTGTAATTTTCCTGTCACGTTTGGTGGCGGAATAACGATTGTATATTTTGGTTTATTTGATTGTGGTTCTGCTTTAAAACAATCTTGTTCATACCAGAACGCATATTTACCTTGTTCAACATCTAAATGATTATACTTAGGTGCTAAGTTCTTAGTCATTTTAATGCCCTCCTTCAATTCAAATTCACGATAAGGTCCCGTTTAATCATCAGAAAATAAGCTAGCAAAAGTGTGCATGTACATCTTGAAATTTTATTCTTTCATCTCAAGACCAAACAATTGATAGACGACATCGAATTAGTGATATCCACCACAGGCGTATAGACGTTCTAGCTCTTAATTCATTTAAGAAGAACATCTAACATAGTTAAACTAAGTCCGTATCAGTAAACCGACAAGCTCGACTAACAAAAAAAGCACTCCGTCCTATAAAAGGACGAAATGCTTAAAATTCCGCGGTACCACCTTAATTGTAAGTTTATACTTACCACTTATGCTTTAACGCAGCAAACGGAATTTCTTACTAACTTCTCTATTCAGAAACTCAACTCGCAGGCTACCTTCAAAGTCTTCACATAGAGTTCTTTCAGCACATGAACTCCTCTCTAAAATGTAAAAATACTTTTACTCCTCCTGGTCACGGTTATTACCTATCATGCTATATATGTTAGTATTCTACAACATCAAACAAATTTATTCAATAGCTGAATAAGAATTTCAAATTAATTCTAATACCTTATAAAAGATATTAAGTGAATGGAACAAAAAAACATCTAACTTAAAAATTTGCTAGATGTTTTATATATAATGATTAATAACCTAGATCGTGAAAGTCAGTCTTGGTTATTCAAATGCTCGATTATCAAGTCTGAATACACATTCTCTCCCCTCGAAAAGCCGCCCTTCATTACTAGATAATGAGATAAAATTTTCTTTCTGTAGAAAATTAATCAGGGCTTATATATTATATCCCTTATCTCATGCATAAACTATATTAAGGGGGTGGATATGATGTATCCAAAAAATAATCCAAGAAGAGGTGGATGGCGAGCTTATCTAAGCTCTTTAAAATCAATTATTTGTCTTTTATTTTTTTATCAATTATTCCTCATCATTTTTTCTTTTTCACAGTTTGACTTTGTCATGTTGATGATCCTTGGGGGCTTGTTGGCGTTGTTGTGGTGGGTGTGTTAAACTCATTATAAACTTGAAAAGCTAATAAATGAGGAGCTAATGTTTCATTTAATACTGCAATATTAATCAACGAGTGGTCTTGTAAAGACTCACCGAGCTCTGATAAGTCAACTAATAATGATTTAAAGAAAAAATAGTGCCGCAAAATTGCGGCTTTTTCATTTTTAACATAATCTAAAATAATTGATTTCATTCCAGGAACCTGATAATAAACCTCAACCAAATAATACATATCCAATGAAGATAAAGAAAACAGGCTTTTTTCAAAATTAATCAGATATGTATCCTTTTCGCTTATTAAAACATTAGCCACATTCACATCACCGTGAATTAAACTAATCGGCATCTTATGATCCCTTTTTAATAAATCGTAAAACTTTTTCAACTCCTCATGAGCCTGCTGTAACATCCGATAAATCATCGGATAAACCATCATAAAATACCACTCATAAGGCGAGCGATCCTTCTTAAGTTCGCACGCCTCCATAATTTTTTGTAACTTCGAATAACTCGTCTCAAGTCGTTTATACTCTTTATTATAAATTTTAGAAATTTCTTCATCGCTTATATCCGTCATTAAACGCGTTTTCTCATGCAAGTCATTTAACAATTCAACATAATAGTATAACTGCTTTTCAAGTGGAACAGCAATAATTTGAACATAATCTGTCAGATAAAAAAATTGACCTCGACAAGGAACTAAATGTTGTCGATCTCTCGTTCTATAAATGGGTAAAATATTTTTAGGTAATGACTTATAAGCAAATAATTGCTTCATAATAAATTCATCATTACCCTCTGCTAGCTTTAAAACATATTCGTGTTGTGCTGTCGAAACTTTCAAAGATTTAGAGGTAATGTTTGAAACCTTTTCAACACTCAGATTATAATTTGTTTCAATTAAAATTTTAATTTCTTCTAAATTGTCCATAATTTATCATCACATGATCGCCTGGACAAAGAGGAGACTGAACATTTGCACAATTATAAATATGATCTTGGGTTACATTATATTTTGTACAAATATCATCAATGGTTGTTTCTTCCTCTTGAACAAACACGATTTTAATAATACTTTCCCCATCTGAGAATTGACTTGCAATCGAATCATCACTTGATGATGACATATTGACGGCTACCTTACTTTCCTTTACCTCTTCTTCAACAGGTTGTACAGCAACTAATGATTGTTCCACTTGAACCGGTTGTGTTATTTGTTGTGTTACTTGAACTGGTTGTGTCATTTGTTGTGTTACTTGAACTTTTTGAATAACAGGTTGTGAGACAGTTTGAATTGATGTCGAAACTGGCGTTTCAGATACAGTTTCTTGACTTTCCACCGTCGCCACTTCCTCCTCTTGATCTAATCCATATAACATATCAAACAAGTTAGACTTTTCTTTCACAACAGGCTCTTCAAAAGTTACTTCTTTAATATTTTGTTTTAATGGATACGGTAAAATTTCTTCCTCTTCTATCATTTCTTTTGGTTCTGTCACTTCTTCTTGCACCACTGGAATTGGCATCACTGGATGATATTTAGTCGGCATCGTTTGTTCTGAAATAACTTCTTCCCATCCTGTTGATTGTGAGATTGGTTGTTGAATCGTTTGCTCAATCGTAGCCACTTGCTCAACAACTTTTTGTTCAACGGGTACTTGAATTTCCTCAACTTCTTTAACGACTTCCTCTTTAACCGGTACGACTTCTTCAACCACCTCAGTAGCAGGAGTAGTTGGAACAGGTTCTGATTTTTTTTCTACAACAACCGGTTCTTTATTTAAAATTTGCTTAATTTTATCTGTTAATGTTTCTTTTCGAGATGCCTGCTCAACAAATGCACCTGAATCAGATAATTGTTCAACCACTGGCTCTAGCTCTTCTACTACTTCTGCTTCAATCACTGGCTCTAACTCTTCTACTACCTCGGCTTCAACCACTGGCTCTAACTCTTCTACTACTTCTGCTTCAACCACTGGCTCTAACTCTTCTACTACTTCTGCCTCAACCACTGGCTCTAACTCTTCTACTACCTCTACTTCAATCACTGGATCTCGGTCTTCCACCACCTCTACTCCAATCGCTGGTTCTAGCTCTTCTACTACCTCGGCTTCAATCACTGGTTCTAGCTCCTCCACTACCTCACCTTCAATTACTAAATCTGGCTCTTCTCCTACTTCCTCAATCGGTGCAACTGCCTCAACATCCCCCCCAACCACAGGAACAAATTCATCATTTGATTCAGTAAAGATTTCTGTTTCTCCTTCTTCCTCTCCATCATTTTGAACTTGGTTAACTGCTATTTCTTTTCGAGCCACCTCTGATAAAAATGGTTTAGGAAGTGCAGCATCTTTTTTAACTGGTTCCTCATCAACTAATTCCACCGCTTCCTGGTGAGATGGCATCGCAACGTCATCAAAATCTAAATAGTCAAGATCCTCATCATCATTCGACGCAACTGATTTAGGAGAAAAAATAGCTTCCTTAGTAAAAATAACAGGCGGTTGTTCCTGCCCTTCATCCTCTTCATCAGGTTCAATTAATGTTGGTGTACTATCTAAATTATATCCTGCAATGCATAATCTAATATTTAAACATAACCTATTTCCATCTTCAATCGTATAATCAAAATTCTCTACATCAATTTTAATATTCGTCGTACGATCGTTATTAGGTAGCGTGATATCTAAAGGAATACACTCATTAAATAAAAATTGCTCTTTAGTCGATGAAACATATTCTCCATCAATACACACTTGCCCGCGAAGTGATAAATAATCCCCTTCATCATAAACGTTTGTCTCAGGTACAATATTAATCGATACAATATCTTCTATGTTTTTGATTGGTAGTGTACAATCCCAATTAAATGAATAACTCATTTTTTACCCTCCTATTTTTCTTTGTCATTTCATTATATTCCTAAGTCTTTAAAATATGTAAAAACTTGCGAGGATGACTAAGACTTCATCATTTTTTTAAACATAGAATCTTTTATCGCTTAACAAACATTTTAAACCGAAATGTTCTTTACCATTTTTCTACATTTTTTTGTTATTTCGACTATTTTTTTTACCATAAATTATGATATAATTACTTCATCCAAGAAATTGGATAGCATAACACTACCCTAATTGATACGGTTTACCCCATCATGCCGTATCAGTATATTATTCTCTTTCCATTCCAATGTTTTATAATTACCCTTTTTTTGAGGTAGAATGGACCTCAAACTTTCTTAGAAAAGAGTCTGTTTAAACTTTTTTTAAATAGACTCTTTTTTTATGTTAAAACTTCATTAAAAAAGACTATCTCACTTTAGAGATAGTCTTTTTTTTATTCAAATGTAATTTTGTTGACAGTTTCCTGATCTAAACGACGAACAACTTCTGTCATTAATTTAACTGTATTTTCATAATCATCACGATGAATCATTGAAGTATGTGAGTGAATATAACGTGATGCAATTCCAACTGACATCGCAGGGGCCCCATCATGTGCTAAATGCATTTTGGCTGCATCAGTTGCTCCTCCTGGCGTAATATCAAACTGATATGGAATATTTAATTCATCCGCTACGCTCACAACAAAATCACGTAATCCTTTATGACCAACTAATCCACCATCAATTAAAGTAATGATTGGCCCTTTCCCCATTTTTGCTTGGATTTGATTCGTAACCCCTGGCACATCTCCAGCTAGTCCTACATCTAAAGCGAAAACGATGGATGGGTTAATCATTTGGCTTGTTGTCACTGCTCCACGGCATCCAACTTCTTCTTGAACTGTTCCCACACCGTAGACGATGTTTGGATGAGATTCACCTTTTAAATTATTTAACACTTCAACAGCTACGGCACAACCGATACGATTATCCCATGCCTTAGCTAATAAGTATTTATCATTCGCCATCGTACGGAACTCAATATAAGGAGTAATCATATCACCTGGTCGAATACCAAGCTTTTCTACCTCTTCTTTACTCTCAACACCTAGGTCAATATACATTTCTTTAATATCAACCGGTTTTTGACGTGCCTCAGGTGTCAAAATATGAGGTGGTGTTGACCCAATAACCCCATGATACGTTTTCCCACTATTTGTTGTGATAGTGACTTGTTGTGCAAGCATCACTTGTCCCCACCATCCACCTAGTGTCACGAATTTAATAAATCCATTATCATCAATACGTTGAACCATAAATCCAACTTCATCCATATGACCTGCAATCAAGATTTTCGGTCCATCTTTTTCCCCTACTTTTTCAGCAATTAATGATCCGATATTATCTTGATAAATTTTATCTGCTGAGTCACCAATATATTTTTTCATCACTTCACGTGCTTGACGTTCTTGACCCGGTACAGCATTTGCATCTGTAATTTCTTTTAAGAACGTTAGAGTTTGATCTAACTTAGTCATTATGTTTCCTCCTATTATCCATAATTTTCTATAAGTAGTATCATATCATTTTATCTCATTGATGAAAATAATTTTAAAAATATTTTCTTTAAAAATATCAAAAAAACACTACCTTAAGGTAGTGTTTGAAGTTTATAAAAAATTATTTATTCATTGCAGCTTTTGCAGTTTCTGCTAAAGCTGTGAATGCAGCAGCATCAGCTACAGCTAAATCAGCTAACATTTTACGGTTAACTTCGATTCCAGCTAATTTTAATCCGTGCATTAATTTGCTGTATGATAATCCATTCATACGAGCAGCAGCGTTGATACGAGTGATCCATAATTTACGGAAATCACGTTTTTTCTGACGACGGTCACGGTATGAATATTGTAATGATTTCATTACTTGTTCATTTGCAGTTTTATATAATGTGTGTTTTGATCCAAAGTAACCTTTTGCTAATTTTAAAACGCGTTTACGACGTTTACGTGATACAACTCCACCTTTTACACGTGGCATATTGAGTTCCTCCTTTTGTAGTACAAAAAATATTTAAATGATTATAAGCTATATAACATATCTTTGATACGTTTGTAATCGCTATTTGAAACAACAGCAGCTTTAGCTAAGTGTTTCTTTTGTTTAGTTGTTTTATTGTGAGCTAAGTGGCTTGTATAAGCGTGAGAACGTTTTAATTTTCCTGATCCTGTACGTTTAAAGCGTTTAGCAGCTCCACGATGAGATTTCATTTTTGGCATGGTAGAGTTCCTCCTTTATCTTTTCTACTTTTTCTTTGGTGCTAAAACGAGAAACATTGAACGTCCGTCAAGTTTTGGATTTGATTCAAGGTCTGCGATTTCAGCACACCCTTCAGCAAAGCGAGTTAAAACATTGCGACCGAATTCTGTATGAGCAATTTCACGCCCTTTGAAACGTACGCTAACTTTAACTTTATCACCTTTACTAAGGAATTTTTGAGCATTTTTTAATTTAGTATTAAAATCATGCTGATCAATGTTAGGACTTAAACGAACTTCTTTAAGACTTACAACCACTTGGTTTTTTCTCGCTTCGCGAGCATGTCTTTGTTGTTCGTAACGGTATTTACCGTAATCCATAATACGACAAACAATCGGATTAGCTTGTGGTGCTACACATACTAAATCTAAATTTTGTTCAGAAGCAGCACGTAAAGCATCTTTGCGTTGCATTAAACCAAGTTGTTCGCGGTTAGGACCAATGACTAACATCTCCTTAGCGCGGATATCCTCGTTGACTAAGCTCTCGTTTTTTACATTCTTCTTGCTAATGATGAGCACCTCCAATTTTATAGAACATTCATGGAAAAAAAGAAAAACGTAGGCATTCAAGCGCCCACGTTTAAAATCACAGTTAAAAAAAACTATGCGACTTTTAAACCTATCGACTTAAGCCAATCAGGTGAGAAGTGGGTACTTCTTCTTTCCACATGATATTCACATTTATTAATTATAACACCTTGATTAGTATATGTCAATCAAGCGCTATATATTCTTTAATTTTTTTAAGATTTGTATCATTTAGGAATCCACTCTCAACCAATGCGGTTAAAGCATCATCATTAATGACCTCATCTTTAACTAGTCTATCATAAGTTTTGTTTTTAATCAACTCTTCATAGTAAGAATTAAAAATTTCCAGTGTTATGGTTTGATTGTTCAGATATTCCTGAGTATTTGCTAAATATTCTTTCATTTCATTAATTCCAATCTTATTATTTGAAAAATTAGCTAAATAACCAGAAGTTGTTGCAATATACGGGATTAAATATTCATAGGCATCTTGCAACGAATTTTTACGACTTGGGTCTTTTTGAATCATTTCTTCCATCACTTTAAGATTAACTGTCGTCCCATCAAAAATGAGATGTGCCTCTTCTTTGTAAGTTTGTAATACCTGAGTAAGTGTTTCATAGGGGGCATAAAACTCTTCAATATCCTTTGAAATAAAAGGAACTGTTTTTAATAAAAAAGAGGAGAATGTATGGGGGCCTACTAAATTAAACAAAGGAAATCCAACAATCATTAAAACAATGATTAAATACGTATACGTATTTAAAATGGTACACCCAGAACTTAGAATCCTTCCAAACGTTGAATTTAACTTAATTTTTCTGAATAAATACCTTTCCCATTCATAGTTTCTTCCGAATACATATAGAATGCTCTTTATAATAATAAATATAAACATATAAATAATAACAAACATAATAAGTGGAATAATCATTTCTTCGTGAGGTTGCACTAAATAAAATAACTCATCAGGAATCATTAATCCTATATTCGCATTTTCTGGAATCGTCTGAATCGCTTTATTAGTTAAAAAAATAGAAATAAAATAAGTCGCTATCATTGAAATCAGTTGCAAAATAAGTTGAAGAAAACTGAAACGAAACGTATCTTTATAACCCAGATAAGCAGCGATTAAAAAAACAAGAAGGGCTATTACATCTACACTCCACTGTCTTAACACGACCATAGTTTCAATCATTTTTATCACTCCCTACTTTACAATACCTACTTATTCTTTCCTTTTAACTGATAAAAACACAATCATCAACTAAATTCATTATTGTAATTCTCTATCATTCTATTCATAAAATTCCAAAAATCTATAAAAAAATGAGAAGCTACAAGCTTCTCATTTTGACTTATTATTCAGGTTTATAGTTTTTACGCTCTGCAATTTCTTCAACTAAGAAATGAACGAATTCTTTTAATGGTAAAGTCTGAGTTTTTTGCTCACCGAAACGGCGGAATGTGACTTCATTATTAGCAACTTCTTTATCCCCTAATACAATAGACATTGGGATTTTCTTAGTTTGTGATTCACGGATTTTATAACCCATTTTTTCTTCACGCTCATCGATTTCTAAACGAACACGGTATTTACGTAATTCTTTAGCAACTTCTTTTGCGTACTCTAAATGATATTGATTATTAACTGGAATCACTGTTACTTGTGTTGGAGCTAACCATAGTGGGAATGCTCCTTTGTAAGTTTCAATTAAATAAGCCATGAAACGCTCATATGTTCCGATTAAACCACGGTGCATAACAACTGGACGTACTTTTTCACCAGTTTCAGATACATAAGTTAAATCGAAACGTTCTGGTAATAAGAAGTCTAATTGAATAGTTGACATTGTAATATCATGTCCTAAAGCTGTTTTGATTTGGATATCTAATTTAGGACCATAGAAGGCCGCTTCTCCTTCAGCTTCAATGAATGGAATATTATTTTCGATTAATGTCTCGCGTAACATTGACTCTGCATTTTCCCACATTTGATCATCATCGAAATATTTTTCTTTGTTTTCTGGATCACGAAGCGATAAACGATAGTAGTTAATTTCAACTCCGAAGTCTTTAATCACACGGTGAATTAATTCTAAACAACGAGAGAACTCTTCTTTAATTTGATCTGGACGAACAAAAAGATGAGAATCTGTTAAAGTCATCGCACGTACACGCTCAAGACCAGTTAAAGCACCTGAGGCTTCAAAACGGTGTTGAATAACTTGCTCTGCATAACGAATTGGTAAATCACGGTATGAACGTAATTTTGTTTTATATACCATCATATGGTGAGGACAAGACATCGGACGTAATACTAATTCTTCATTATCCATTTCCATTGGAACGAACATATCTTCTTGATAATGTGCCCAGTGTCCTGAAGTACGATATAAATCAACAGATCCCATAACTGGAGTTGCTACGTGTTGGTATCCGTAATCTTCTTCTAATTCAGTAATATATCGTTCGATTTGTTGACGAACTTTCATACCATTTGGTAACCAGATTGGTAATCCTTGACCTACTAATGGACTGAATGTGAATAATTCTAATTCACGTCCTAATTTTTTATGATCACGTTCCTTACGCTCTTCTAAAATACGTAAGTGATCAGCTAAAGCATCTTTAGATAAAGCAGCTGCCCCGTAAATACGAGTTAACATTTTATTGTCGCTATCTCCTCGCCAGTAAGCTCCTGCTACACTTAATAATTTAAAGAACTTAACATCTTTTGTATTTGGAACATGTACTCCGCTACAAAGATCTGTAAAATCACCTTCTGAATAAGTTGTGATGATTTCACCTTCTTTAATCGCATCAATTAATTCTAATTTATATTCATCAGCTGCAAATAATTCTTTTGCTTCTTCACGGCTTAATTCTTGACGAATAATCGGTAAAGCTTCTGAAGAAATTTTTTGCATCATTTTTTCAATAGCTGGTAAATCAGCTTCTGAAATTTTTGATTCTGTATCAATATCATAATAGAATCCATCTTCAATCGCAGGTCCTACTCCAAATTTTGCATCTGGATAAAGACGTTTAATAGCGGCAGCCATTAAGTGAGCAGCCGAATGGTTAATAATTTCCCACGCTTCTGGACGATCATTTGTAATTAATTCAATTTTTGCATCTGCTTCAATTGGACGAGTTAAATCATATAAATGTCCGTTAATTTTAGCAGCCACACATTTTTTACGTAATCCTGGTGAAATAGAGTGCGCAATCGCATCTGCAGTAACTCCATTTTCAAATTGTTTCACATTCCCATCTGGGAAAGTAATGTTAATCATGGTATTTCCTCCTTTTATTTTTCGTTTACCTCGGAGCGAAATTTTTGAGTATAAAAAAAATCGCTCCTAAAATTTAATTAGGAACGATTATAATCGCGGTACCATCCTATTTCCAACAAAGAAAAGACTCTTCGTTAGCAACTCAATTTAACGTTAACGCAGTCAGCGGGAAACTTTTTCAAGTCCAGTTCAAAGGGAGTAATTCAAACATCGTACTTAGAAATCTTTCAGCCATGGATTCCCTCTCTAGAAAGTCGTATGAATAAATCATATCCTTATCAAAACCTTTGATATATCAGTCTACTCATTAGTATATGTATGAATCATATTATAATGTATGATTTTTTTGAAATCAAGCAAAAAGTGATAAGAATTTTAGCGATTTTGACGATAATTTGTTCCAGTAATAGCGACAGGAACACTTAAAGCTTTGATACGTTCTAAAATACGTGCCCCCTTAATTTCCTCAACTTCTCCTTTTTGAGTATAAGAATAATGATGACGTAATTGTTCATAATCCAAGTTCGAAGTGAAAAAAGTTGGAAGCCCCTGATGCATTCGATAATTTAAAATACGGCCAAGCACTTCATCCCGCATCCAGCTCGTCATCGATTCACTTCCAATATCATCTAGCATCAAGACATCGATTTGCTTTAATTGTTCAATTTTATCATATCCACTATTATTGTCACTATTAAATCCTGATTTAATTTCAGCAACCAATTCAGGAAAGTAAACTAAGCCACAAACAATTCCACGTTGAGATAAGATATTTGCAATGGCGCTTAACATATATGTTTTCCCTGTGCCAAAAGGCCCATATAAATAAAGACCGCGACCTTTTTTATTTGTCATGTATTCATTAATAAATAAAGTTGCTTTTTCATAAAACTCGACACGCTCAGGATCCATGATAAATCGTTCAAAATTCGCATTTACAATATCACCCGGCATATGAAAACTTTTAATATTCGCTAAATGTTTTTGATTTAACTCATAATGACAAGGCGTATATGCAATCTTAAGTTGCTTATACCTTGGTTCAAGTTCTGGTCGATGTCCTTTAACGGGTTGCTTACAATAATCTAATCCTAGACAACCCTCACATTTGGATTTATTTCGTGAATACTCATCTAAATCGGATATAAAGCTCGACAGACGTGACATATCCACCTCAGACTCATGACATTTTAATGCCTGTGCAATCTCTGGTTCATTTAATAACTCTTGATATGCCTGCTCAGCTCCAAACGTTTTCGGTATTAAATCACCTAATCGTTTCATCTAATTCACCCTTTCCCATTTAGAATCTGACTCTGTAATTGTTTCATGCGTTCAATCTTTTGTAAATCTTCTTCACTCAATGTTTTTTTATTCGATTCTTGCGTTTGCGGTGCTTTCAGCCAATCAGGAACTTGCTCTTGACGAACTACTCTCGCTGATTTTTGATAAGATGGTTTACTTGCTGCTGGCATCGTTTTTTCATTTTCACGTTTTTGCTTCGCTTTAAGCGTTGACTTAACTTGAGCAATTGCTTTTTCAGTATTATCAATCTCTTTACGCTGCCATTCACCCGCAATTTTTTCAACCAATTGCTTTGGCAATCGCCCATCTGAAATATTTAACACATAATCAATCAACACATTCACAACACCGGATGGCATTTGTTGATCCACCACTAACCACTCAACTAATTGACGATCGGCTGGAACAGGTTCTTTTTGATGTTGCTTAAACTTCAAGAAACTAAGTGGATGTTGTGACAGATGAATCAATAATTGTTTTTCCTTTGCACTTGCCGCATTCGCTTCACTAATCATGGTCTCTTGATTAACCTGCGAAACTTCCACCACCTCGATTGGCTTTCCTTTATTTAGAAATTGAAAATATTGTTTCGCTTGTTTTCTAAATACCTCTAAGTTGACGAAGCCATCACTATCTAAAGCATCAAAAATAAGACGAGCTAATTCACTTTCATCTAATTTATATAAAAAGGCAATCTTATTAATTTGATCGAGAAGTTTATCCGATAAAATTTGATCATCGAGTCCAAACTGCTTGAGTAAAGCAAATAGTAACTCTTCATTAAAGGCTTTCTCTAGCTCTACTCCCTCACGCTTCATCTCACTAACCGGCAGTGGACTAGCTTGTAGGGTTTGAGAGTTACGAAGTAACACCGTCGTATCAAATACTTCATTAAATGGTTTTGAGACATTTTTTCCTTCTGCTTTAAAAGCATCTTCAATAAAAAATTGCTTTAATGCTTGATAATCTACATTCCCAACTTTTAAATTTAAAAAGACATTAATAATTCCATCGCTAAAAAAGGCACGAGCTTTCATCGGTCTTTTTAAAACATACGTTATATGATGAGATTCTTCGGTGATATACACAGAAACTAATCCAACGGCTTCTAATTTATAACGCCACTCTAAAAACTCCTCAATATTCGTATTGAGTAACTGTAATAACAAATGATGCGTTAAAGATTGTTCCTGTTTTTTTAGTGCTAACGTATTTAAAGTCGTAAATAAACTCACGGCTTGCGGACCAATAATGGGTTGATACAGCAACGTCAAAACTTGTATTTCTTCCGAAGTCATCATTTGAATGGGACTTAAGTCGAATGTTGTATTCGGTTTAAGAGATACTCCCATTATTCAAACACTCCTTCTTTTAAAATGTTAAATCCCTATTAAAAATAGGGATTAATCAATCTATTATCGGTTTAAAGCTAATCCTTTAAACATAATTTTTTTATCTAATTCTTTATAGAATTCTTGAATCAGTTTTTTACCTTTTCCAAATGTAATGAGACCAGGCGTATTAATCGTAAAATCAACCGCTGATTCAATCGGCGTAATTTTAACAATCGTCACAATCACTTCAGCATCTTTACGCTTAAGCATTAATTCTTGACGATCATCATCTTCAAATTTTACCTCAAAGTTTAATGATTTAGCAACCTCAATAATCGCTGCTTTCGTTGGTTGATACTTTGCTTTATAGTAATGAGTCATTAACGCCTCATCCGTCGTTTTTTCACCTGATTCGTAGTGTGTTTTAAATAAGTCCATAAATCCCATTTCTAGTTCCTCCCTTAATTCCTATACTTTTCCACTATATTAATTATGACTATGTTTAAGACAGCAGCATAACTGATGATACAGTGTCTCAAACTGAGTTCGTAACTCACTGACTTTACCTTCGTTAACTAAAACGAAGTTCGCAAGATCACGTTTTTTATCCAGTGACATCTGAGAATTAATCTTGGCGAGCGCATAGGCCTCCTCGATTTGGTCTCTTGCCATCAGTCGTTTAATTTGCGTTTCCTGACTGACATAAACGACAATCGTCACATCCGTCAGTGATTCAAACTCAAACTCATATAAAAGTGGCATATCGAGAACCACCATCGATTCATTAGCTTTTTTCGCGAGTTCAATCCCTTCTACTAACTTTTCACGGATTAAGGGTTTCATAATTTCATCTAATTTTGCTTTTGCAGCCTTATCTTGAAAAATTAAACGCCCTAGCCCCCCGCGGTCTAGGTTCCCATCCGCTAAAATAATATCCTGTCCAAATACATCTGCTAATCTTTTTAGAAGTACCGTATTTGGTTGTTGCATCTGTCTGACAATTAAATCAGCATCTAAAACCGTCACACCCTTGTCTAAAAACAACTGAGTGACCGTACTTTTTCCTGATGAAATTCCACCCGTTAATCCAACTACTAACATGGATACAATCCCCCTTAAGACTTAATTATTTGGCATGTTGGACAAAAGTAAGTTCCACGTCCACCAACCTTAATTTTCTCAATAGGGGTTTCACAGATTTTACACACTTCACCCAATCGTTGATGAACTAACAACTCTTCTTGAAACGTTCCTGATACACCATGTGTGGATGTAAAGGTTCGAATGGTTGTCCCACCTAATGAGATGGCTTTTGCTAACACCTCTACTGTATATTTTACCACATTTTCAATCTCGTTGTCGGATAATTCATAGCTTGGGGTTAAAGGATGAATCTTTGCCCTAAATAACACCTCATCTACATAAATATTACCCAGTCCACAAACTACACTTTGATCTAGTAATAATGACTTAATCGGTTTCTTTTTCCCTTTTATTTTTCCTTTAACATACGCTGGGGTAAACTCATCTGAAAAAGGTTCCACCCCAAGCACTTTAAAAGCAGAGGTTTCTTCTAAATCTTGACCTTTTTCATATAAATGAAACGTCCCAAATTTACGCGTATCTTGATAAAGTAACTGACGTCCATTATCGAGTTTAAAGATAGCATGAATATGCTTGTTTAATTCAAAATCATCTGCCTCATAAAAGTACTTACCTTCCATACGAAGATGCGAAAGGAGTTGATAATCTTGAAAATGAAAAACTAAATACTTTCCGCGACGACTAATCTCTTCTATCACTTGATTCGTTAGCTTTTCTTTAAAAACATCTGCACTCATATTTTTAACCATCGGTTCGTATCGTAACTCAATCTCTTTTATTCTTAAGCCTTTAATCTGGCTATTTAACACATTTTTAACTGTTTCAACTTCTGGTAATTCTGGCATAGCAATTAGTCCATCCTTTTTCATGTCATTTTCATGTTGTTTACTTCACAATGGATTGGTAAATCTCAAACATCATGATTAACAAGTCACGCTCAAGCGTTGAAATCGGTGCTTGATAATCTAAGTATTTGCCTTTAAAAACAATCTCTAAATCCGATGTCTGTAAAATCAATTGTTGCACCTGCTCGACTTCCTCTTGACTTAATTCAATCGTAATCCATTCGATAACTTCATCTTCAATCCAAACTTGACGCTTTTCAGACGGATCCATTTCAAACGAAACGATTGCCTCTCCATTTTGACGAAGCTCAATCAAATCAAAATCATTCATCGTCTGACCATAATATCCAAATACAACAGGCATCGTCGCACTTGTAATATCACTATTTGCCACGATATAAGGCATCACATTAATATTTTGTTCAACCATTGACTTATCTACACCCTCAGCCGTTCCTTTTTTTATATTTGTAAAAGCATAAGTGGCTAAGTTAACGGGATTAAAAGCGGTCGATGATTGAAGTGCCAGCTGATTATAGGTAATCACTTGCTGATTACTTTCTGTATTCACTAAGACTTGAATTTTCCCCGCATATTTACCGAGTGCCTTATCTCGTCGTTGAGCTCGCTGAAGTGTTACTTCAGATAACTTCAAATGAAGTGTCTCTTCATAACTACTTCCTAAATACGGCTCAATCTCTTGTAAAAAGTTAATAACAAATCCCAGTTGATTATTCTCAATCAATTCCTCGATTTCCTTCATGACCTCTAAATAAAACTCCGATTGATAATACCATCTTAGCGACGTGATACCCTCGTCATTTTCATTATCAATCAAATAATTCAATCGTTTAATTGCCTCAACATAATTTTTTTGTTCATAAAATTCATTTGCTTCCGTCAAATATTGTTCTTTAATCAATTGAACACATTGCATGATTCTACCTTTAGCCAATTCATAATAAGACTGATCATTAAACATCACTTGACCATAAGCTTCAATCGCCTCTTCAATGAATCCCTGTTGTTGCAAATTCACACCTTTAATATAAGCTCTTTGTGATTGATAATACTTCGATACTTCATCAATTGTTTCAATTACTTTAGAACTCGAGAAAAATAACGGTTCAATAATTTGCTCATACTGCAAATACTCTTCGTACTCAATTTTTCGAAGCATATATAAATTCGTATAATATTGATAACGACTAATCAAAGAATCTCCTAAATCCTTTTTAATTCGTTGTCCATAGTCACTATCTAAATTAATAAATCGCTGATAAACCGAAGTCACATCATCTGGCGATACTTCATCATAAATATAATTAACTAAGATATTCAACTGTTTTTCATACAGGATAACATGTCGATTATAAATCATGGCCCCCCATATAATCAATGCTACAACCATAACAATAACAATTTTTAATGAAAAGAACCAATAATTTTTTAACTGCTTTAATACCCCCATAACGTCCACCCCAACGAAACTTGCTTTTATTACCATTTTAACACAGAAAGCGCCTATCACCTATCATTTATTCGAATTTTTCACAAAGAAAAACGCTGACTAAAAAAAGATTTTCACAACCTCTAACGCCTAAAAGAAACTCAATTTTAAGGCGCTAAAGAAATATCTCCATCATCAACTATCACGCTTCCCTAAATGAGTAAAATAGATTAAAATAAATCTACTATCAAAAACGGGGGGATTTTATGATTCGCAAGGCTTCTTTAAATGACTACAATCAAATCTCAAAACTAGTTTCAGAAGTTCATCAACTTCACGTCCTAAATCGACCAGATGTCTATTTGGATCTAAAACAACCATTTTCATACGATTCTTTTCTTCAGTTACTTGAAGAACCAACCTCAAATCTTTTCGTCATCGAAAATTCTAATCAAAACCTCATCGGATACGGTATCATCAACTTCCTTAAAACACGTTCACTCACCATCATGAAGCCATCAACAATCGCCTACATTGATGATTTTTGTATCTCATCTTCTTACCAACATCAAGGCTATGGTGCACAACTTTTTGATTACTTAAAAGAATATGCCAAAGAACAAGGTGCTACCTCTTTACAACTGACGGTTTGGGAGTTTAATGAACCAGCTATAGCTTTTTATGAAAAAATGGGCATGAGTACGAGAAACAGACGATTAGAATTGCCGTTAAAATAAGTAAAAAGGAGAACGAAAACTTCTGTTTTCATTCTCCTTTTTTTTAGATTAATTCTTCTAACATATCAAGTAATTCATTGAAGCGTTCAATCGTTGCCTCTAATGGCATTGAGGTCGTCAT
>NZ_JAGAVR010000056.1:0-3727 GCF_017941855.1 Turicibacter sp.
AATATTGTTTTAGCCGATAACATTGTAACAGGATTGAGACTTGAGGTCTCTTTTTTTTGATGC
This sequence comes from Turicibacter sp., assembly GCF_017941855.1. Classification (NCBI taxonomy): domain Bacteria; kingdom Bacillati; phylum Bacillota; class Erysipelotrichia; order Erysipelotrichales; family Turicibacteraceae; genus Turicibacter; species Turicibacter sp. The sequence continues at coordinate 64 of NZ_JAGAVR010000056.1, forward strand.
CATGAAAAAAGTGCTGCTTACTCAGCAACACCAAATATTATAGAACCTTTTAAGTTAAAAAAAACACAAGCAAATGCTTGTGTTTCTCCAAAATACCGTAGGTGTTAGGATATAAACCCGCTAAATTAGCAGGTGGGCATCGTATCTAATACGTTAGGAGTCCTAGGTGGAAAAAGCTAGGCATTCAACACGGTATTAGAGAATCGGATTCCCTTATCAAAAGTGTTCGGATTTAAAGAACTAATCACCTTACGCATATCTCAGATTTTGATTAGATTTTATCATGTTCTTGGTAAAAAGACAATAACCTGAAATAATAAATCTCATGATTCATTGATTTATCATGGCACCAAATTGATCGACAATCTGATTGCAGATTGTTAGATTATCTAGGGCCATTTTTTATCATGTTTAGGGGACATGATGAATGGTTATATTAGATAAACTAGTTTAAAATGTGTGTGTGTTTATTCATAAAAAATAATAAAGTTTAATCAATTTGGATTTTAATTTTATCATGTTCATGAATATTAATCAACTATTAATTTAATATTTTAAAAACTTCTCTAAATTGTATGATCATTAAGCGAAATTCATTTTTAATTGGTGGCTTCATCATATCTAATCTATAGGTAATCTAAATGAATATAATGACCCAAATTGCCGTAAGTGTTAGGATGTAAACCCGCTAAATTAGCAGGTGGGTATCTTATCAAATTCTTTAGGAGTTCTAGGTGAAAAAAGCTAGGCATTCAACACCGAATTTGAGAATCAGATTCCCTGATTAGAAATGTTCGGATTTAAAGAACTAATCACTTTACGTACAATCCAGGATATTTTGAATTCGGGTCACTCATGACCGGATACATATCCTAACATGTCGGGCCAACAAAATCAATATGATTGGTTCTGGAAAGTCTTAGTTAATGGGCAGGTTATGAATGATACCCAAATGGCCGTAAGTGCTAGAGTATAAACCCGCTAAGTAGCAGGTGGGTATCTTATCAAATTCTTTAGGAGTCCTAGGTAGAAAAAGCTAGGCATTCAACACCGAATTTGAGAATCAGATTCCCTTATTAGAAATGTTCGGATTTAAAAAGTTAGTCACTTTACGTACCATTCAGGAATAACCTTTTTCATGGGGAACGCTATCTTAACATGAAAGAGAATTGAAATCAACAAGGGAATGCTTGGAAAACCGAATCCTTATTGATAAAGAAAGTAATCCTCTCTATCAGAGGCAGGAAAGCTATCTTAACACGAGAATGAATTAAAAGCAATCAGGTGATATCTGGAAGTTAATATGAATCTAACAGATTGATAGGAGTGGTTGTACATAGACCATCACGCCCTAGAGGCACCACAATAAACGAAAATAAAGTGTGCGTTGAATGAGATGGCTTAGGTTCACTCACAATATGTTGTACAATCAAGGACGATGTTTCTTGGATCGAATAGACCGATATATAGACTGTTCTGACAACTTCTCTTTGAACCACATTTTGTCCCTGAGGACGTATAGTAGAATAATAATCATGAAGTTGACATTGTACGTAAATTATATTCAAAGGAGAATTCAGACCATGGATGTTCTTTACAAAACTTGTTGTGGGATTGACGTGCATAAGATGAAATTGGTTGCCTGTTTGTGTAAAGGCCACAAGCAAGAAATCAAGGAATTTAGTGCCAAAACAAAAGATATCAAAGCAATGGCTAATTGGCTTGAAGAGAATCAATGTGAAATGGTAGCGATGGAATCGACTTCTGTTTATTGGAAACCACTGGTTAACATCTTTGAAATGCGCGGTTTAAATTATATGATCGTGAACGCCAAAGACTTTAAAGCTGTTCCTGGTCGGAAGACAGATGTTTTAGATAGTGCTTGGTTAGCCGATTTACTTCGCCACGGTTTACTTAAATCAAGCTTTATTCCAAGTCGTGAACAACGTGAATTAAGAGAGGCGACAAGGTATCGCAAAGCGATAACTGAAGAAAGAGCTCGTGCCCTTAACAGACTTCAAAAATTATTAGAAGGTGCAAATATTAAAATTGGTTCGGTTCTTTCAACTATTACAGGTAAAACAACGATGAATCTACTGGATTATGTTCTAAACAATGATGAAATGATGGATGAAAAAACAACTGAAACCTTAATTATCAGTCGGATATCGGCTTCTGTTAAAGAGGTGACAGAGGCGATGGAAGGAATTATGACCCCTTTTCAAAAAATGATGATGAAACAAGTTCTCACGCATCTTCATGAATTATCTGAAAGAATTGAAGAGATGGATATCATCATTGATACGTATATGGCAGAATATTGGGGAGCGATTAAGAAGCTTGAACAAATTCCTGGAGTCGGAAAGAAAAGTGCGGAAATTATTTTAGCTGAAATCGGATTGGATATGAATCAATTTCCAACTGCAGGACATCTAGCTTCATGGGCAGGTGTAGCTCCTGGAAATAATGAAAGTGCGGGCAAAAGAAAAAGCGGGCGAACCCGCAAAGGAAATAAGATACTAAAATCGACCCTCGCACAGGCTGCGAAATCAGCAGCTAAGAATAAAAATAGCTTCTTTCATGCTCAGTATCAACGAATTGCCATCAGAAGAGGAAAAAATAGAGCCACCCTGGCGGTCGCTCATTCCATCCTAATCGCCATCTATCATATGTTGAAAGACGACCAGGAGTTTATTGATTTAGGATCCGACTACTACTATCAATTTAATACCGAGAAAAAAATCAACTCATACCTGAAAAAGTTAGCTGCTTTAGGATACAGAGTTGATGAGCATTCTACGATATCACCAGTCGGATAATTTATTATCGTAAAAAACAAGTGATTTAAAACATAAAAACACAAACAATTGTTGTTGAAAGTTGCCTTTATTTCGACAGTAATTTATGACATGATTCGAGGCCTACAAGGGAGGTCTTTTCAAAGCTGACCTCACGGAGGGAGTTTGTATTTATTTTCATAGTAGACAAAAAAAGCGTGACAGTTATTGTCGCGCTTTTTTTGTCATGAAGATTGGGTGTTTGTCCACACCTGACGATTGCAGCGGGGTTAGCTAAAACAAGACAGAAGTAGTGTGTTTTTTTGGTAATGATGTGGCAAATTTCTAGGTGTAAGCCGTGATATTCTCGTGTTATCGAGGATGGTGGTTGTTGGTGAAGCGATATATAGTGGTGTTAAGTTTGATTGTTTTAGTAGGTTGTGAGGGAAAGTTAGCGAATCAGGCTGTTAAGGAAGCGAAATTAGCGTTTGAGGAAAAGTCTTATCAACAAGCAGTTGGTTTATTAAAGTTAGCAAGTGATGAAAGTTCAAATAAAAAGTATGAAATCTGGTATGAACAGGGTGAGGCCTTTTTAGAGATGATTGATTATGATGAACTCGAAGACTTTGATAACTTATTATTAGCGTGGACGGATTTGAATTTGGTGGATAGTAAGCCAAGCTTTGTAAAAGAAGAGGCGGTTGCATACATTAAAGGTAAACTCAGCGAGGTAAAAGAATTAGCGAGTGGTACCTTAGAAATTTGGCAGACAAAAGAGGTCATAGAGTGGATTCGGTTGATTGAAAAACGAATGGGGACATTAAAAATGTTTGAAAGTGAAATAGAAGAGTTAATCAACTTAAAACAAGAGATGGAGGGGTAAAATG
>NZ_JAGAVR010000005.1:0-19129 GCF_017941855.1 Turicibacter sp.
CATTAAGATTAAAGCAATATCAAATAGAAATTCGTAAGACAACATAGTATTTACTCCCCTCTAATTTTCACTTGACAAATTATACATCCAAGTAAAGCATTTTACAACCTAATTTTAGGCAAAAAACGTTTTTATTGGAATTACTTTTTTACCACATTCAATATAATATTTAGACAAATTCAATATAATAAAAAAGTACATTTAAAAAGTAGTATTATGGAATTTCGAGGATTTTATACGATGAAAAGTTTATTCTCTAAACTTCATTGACAAAAATGGATATTTTTGTTATATTGCTCGACACTATTTATTTTATTGAGGTGAGAAGAATGAAAAAACAAATCATATCTAATGCATTTTTATTTCTGTCCATTATGGTTTATGTTGTTTTGTTTAAGACCATTTTTGGCCAATCTAACTTAATGGTTGGAGTTACGGTTTTAATTATTGGATTAGTTACATCTGAAAAGGATATGACTCAAAATTTAAAACTGTTATTTATTAAATTATTATTCATCTTGTTGTATATGGGATTAGCGAGTTATTTAATAACGGTTAGTGCATTTTTAACAATGTTAATTAGTATTCCATTTATTTTCTTTATGACGTATTGGACAACGATAAATGGTAAGAAAACATATCATTTCCCATATTTACTTGGATATTTATTTCTATTATTATCAGCACCAGTTTCAGATATTAAAATGCTTCCAGGACGTTTAATTTCGTTAGCGATAGGAGCATTATTAATCGTTTTATTACAATATGTAATGAACAAAGATACTTATAAGAAGATTTTAAAAAATGAAAATGAAACAGCATTAGAGCTTGTTGAAAAAAGAATCGATCGAATTTTATCTCAAGATTACAGTATTCATCCTGAAGAAATCGATGTTCTTAAACTGGGAATGAAACGTTTTATGAAAGTAACATTTGAACGTCGCAATTTAAGAACGACTTTAACAACGGATAGTATGTATCGTGTGAGTGAAATTATCTCACTTCATAAAATTTATTACTTATTAACAGATGTCTCAAATTACTACGAAGCGGGTGAAACATCAGAAGAATTATTACTAGATCTGAAATTATTAGTTCAAGGATTAAAAAATGAGGACTACGCTATTGCGGCTAAAATATTTGATAAATGGGATGAAAAAGTTTTACCTGACTTCATGCAAAAAATTAAACAGGCTTTAAAGATATTGAAATTATCTGAACAAGATGTTTATCCTGAATATAAAGAAAACATCTTGCATCAAATATTCCAAATTGATACAAAGTCACTGTCTTTTAAATTTGCTATGCGTGTGACGATTTTATTAAGTGCTGCCTTGTTCTACACCACATTCTTTAACTTAGAATATGGTCGTTGGCTATGTTTTACACTGTTAGCACTTGTTCAACCAAGTTATGAGGAAAGTAATAAGAAAACATGGATGCGATTTACAGGGACATTATTCGGTGTTATTTTATTTTTAATTTTATTTACAATCTTTAAATCTTCAACTTCACGAACGTTGATTGTGATGATTACATCGTATGTAAATATGTTCTTTAATCGATACGATTATAAAATGATTGCAACAACTATCCAATCGCTTGGAGCAGCTGTTATTGGAACAACAGGATTAATTGTTGCCCAGAATCGTGTGGGATTTGTTTTGTTAGGGGGAATAGTTGCCTTTTTAGGAAATCGATATTTATTTACAATTCGTGAAAAAGAAGCTCATACTTATTTAATGGATCTTTATGAAAAGTATAAACATTATCTTTTAGGTAATGAAAAGTATCCTCATACAGTTATTGTAGAAGCTTATCATGCCCTCGAAATGGCAGGGGACGATAACAAATATCGTGAATGGTTAAATGTTAGCTTTGATGCTTTAACTAATCCAATTCAATAACATCTAAAAACACTTTTTATCTATATGGTGAAAAGTGTTTTTTTTGATAAGGTTAAATTGAAAGAAATTATTTTTGTGAAAGTTGTTCCAAAAAAACGACAAAATTCCAACCGAGAACTTGATTTTTTGATATAATAAAATTGGAATTTTAAATCATTTATAGGAGGTTTCAACATGAGACGTGAATTAGCAATTGAGTTTTCTCGTGCCACAGAGGCAGCAGCATTAGCAGGTTACAAGTGGTTAGGACGTGGGGATAAAAACGCGGCAGATGGTGCGGCTGTTTTAGCGATGCGTCACGTATTAAATGAAATTAATATTCGCGGAGAGATTGTGATTGGTGAAGGTGAAATCGATGAGGCGCCAATGTTATACATCGGAGAACGTGTTGGAACTGGATTTGGAGACGATGTAGATATCGCGGTAGATCCAATTGAAGGAACTCGTATGACAGCAATGGGACAGGCTAATGCTATGACAACCCTTGCCGTTGGTGAAAAAGGATCTTTCTTAAAAGCACCAGATATGTACATGGAAAAACTAATCGTTGGGCCAAAAGCGAAAGGTGTTATTGATTTAAACTTATCTTTAGAAGAAAATATTCGTCGTGTTGCCAAAGCAGTTAATAAGCCATTATCTGCTGTAACAGTGATGACACTTGCTAAACCACGTCATGATGAGCAAATTAAACAAATGCAGGCTTTAGGAGTGCGTGTATTTGCGATTCCAGATGGAGATGTTGCAGCTTCAATTTTAACATGTATGCCATTTAGTGAAGTTGATATGGTTTATGGAATTGGTGGAGCACCAGAAGGTGTTGTTTCTGCTGCTGTAATCCGTGCACTTGATGGAGATATGCAAGGACGTTTAGTTTTACGTAAAGATGTTAAAGGTGAGACAGAAGAAAATATTAAAATGAGTGAGGATGAAGCTCGTCGTTGTGAAGAAATGGGAGTTAAACCAAACGAAATTTTAAAACTTGAGGATATGGCGAAAAGTGATAATGTTATCTTCTCAGCAACAGGAATCACTAAAGGTGATTTATTAGATGGAATCACATGTGAAGATGGAATTGCCACAACTGAAACATTAGTTATTCGCGGAAAATCAAGAACTGTTCGTCGTATTCAATCAATTCATTATCTAGATCGTAAAGACGACCAAATTAAAGAAATCATTTTATAATTTTTTAAACTAGCCTCCTATCAATAGGAGGCAACTTTTACATATGAGGTGAAAGACATGTACGCTGCAATTATTTTATCAGCCGGAATTGGAAGTCGAATGGGATTGGGTTACAATAAAATGTTATATGAAATTAACAACCAACCTGTTGTGGTTCATACCTTGAAAAAATTCTTAAAAAATGCAAACTGTGGACAACTTATATTAGTTGTTAATCCAACTGAAATAGATACGATGCAAAATATCTTAGAAGGTGCTAATATAATGGATTCGCGTATTCGAATTGTTCGAGGTGGAAGCGAACGACAATATAGTGTCTACAATGGGCTTCAGATGGTTACTGAGGATGTTGTTTTAGTTCATGATGGAGCGCGACCTTTTGTGACGCAACGTATGATTGATGAATGTTATCAGCAAGCTCTAAGTCATCATCCGTCTATTGTAGCAGTGCCTGTAAAGGATACGATTAAACGTGTAGTTGACGGTGTCGTAGTTGAAACTCCTGATCGCTCGCAAATATATGCTGTTCAGACACCGCAAGCAGCCCCAACTTCTTTATTAAAGCAAGCACATGAACGTGCAAAAAAAGCAGAATTTTTAGGGACTGATGAGGCAAGCTTAATAGAGAAGTTTACAAAATCAACTGTTAATGTGGTACGAGGAGACTATACTAATATTAAACTAACAACTCCAGAAGATTTAGTAATGGCAAAGCAATTAATGAAGGGAACCCTATAGATATTTAATAGCTAAAATGAATTGAAATAAGTGAATCATATTTTATGTCGTTAAACAAGAAATTCAAATTACGATAAAAAAATAGCCAACGAAAAAAATTTCGTTGGCTATTTTTATACAAGCTACTAGACAATGTATAGTAGTGTTTGTTATACTACTAGTGTGTAATACACAGTAGGAGATGAATAACTAAAATTTATCACGATGTTATACATTAAAATTTAATTTTTTTATAAAAATAAAAATAATAATTAAGATATAAGGAGTAGATTTTTATGAAAAAGACACTATTATATTCAATGTTAGTAACAGGGGCATTTTTATTCGGATGTTCTTCTGCTCCTCAAACGACTAATCCATCAACTACTCAAACAGAAACTCCGATAACTTCCCAGAATCCTAATTCAACAAATATTAGCGGTGCGCAAGTGACAATTACTGAAGAGCAAGCAAAAGAGATTGCTTTGAAAGAAGTCGGATCAGGAAATGTTATTGAATTCTCATACGATATGGATGATATTATTCCAAATTATGATATTACGATTGTGAATGGTACGACTGAATATGAATTTGAAATCAGTGCTGTTGATGGAAGTATTTTAAAACGTAGTAGTGAACAAAATCCACTAATCACTAATGAAGTAAAGATTGATGAGGCAAAAGTAAAAGAAATTATAAATAATCAAGTCAATGGAACAATTGTTGGAATTAAATTGGACCGCGATGACTACCTTCCGGTTTATGATGTTACAGTAGTAGATGGAACATATAAATATGAATTTGAAGTCAGTGCGATGGATGGAAGTATTTTGAGTAAAGACCAAGAATTAATTAACCAAGCATCTAATATAAATACTAATCAAGGATTAAATATTGATCAAACTAAAGCGAAGGAGATTGCATTAGGCCAAGTAAATAGTGGCGTAATTGGCGAATTTTCATTAGATTATGAACGAGGAATTCCTGTATATGAGATTACTGTTTATGAGGGAAGAACTGAATACGAATTCGAAATTAGTGGGATTGATGGAAGTATTATTTCTCGCAGTGTGGATACAAATTTAGATTAATATAGCCGAATAAAAGGTTAGAAAATATTTTAAATTTGAAAGACTTGTGGTATTATATCACAAGTCTTTTTGATGGATTTCTTGCTAAAAGACTATCTGTAAGGGAGGTTTAGGGTAACAATTTGTTGTTATTAATAATGAGATTATGAATGCACAATATAAAAAGGGTGTTTTAGAATTATGTGTTTTAAAATTAATTGAAAAAACGGATTTGTACGGTTACGAAATGGTTCAAAAACTTTCATATTATATAGAGGTGACTGAGAGTACAATTTATCCATTATTAAGAAGATTAACGAAAGAAGGCTATTTAGAAACTTATAATAAAGAGTCAACTGAAGGTCCGACGAGAAAATATTATTCAATAACAGATAAAGGTGAAGAATATTTAGCAAAACTTTTAAAAGAATGGAATCAAATGGTTGAATCCGTTCATCGTTTATTCGAAGGAGTGTGATTAGTCAGTGGATATGATTAACCAATGGCTAGAAGAGTTAGAGCGAGAATTACAAGATATTTTAGAAGAGGACCGATTAGAAATCTTATCTTCTTATAAAGAACAAGTTAATGAAATGAAAGAGTTAGATATAGATGAAGAGGAGATATTATCTAGATTAGGATGGCCTAAAAAGGTAGCACAAGAAGTTAAGCAATCATTAGATTATACTGAATCTCGTTTCCCCGCTGATAAAGATGATTCAAAGGTAGAAAAGCCAAAATCTAATGAAAAAGGTTTTAAAAAAGGTATCTCTATCTGTGCTATCATAGCATCTTTATGTGTCTCGATTTTATTTTTTATGACGAGTTTTCGTTTTATAATTGGAAGTATTTTTTTAATGTCTTTTTCAATCGGACTTGCGATTGCAGTATTAGGAGTGACACTAATTTTATTTAATATTGGGGTTGCGTCACTTTATACAGGTTATTTGATCTATAAACGACTTAATTAAGAATCAATTGAGGAATGTAGGTGAATTCAATGAGAAAGAAAGGTTTAGAGCTTTATTTAATTATTTCGAGTCTAGTTGCCGTTATTATTGTGATAGTGTGTTCTGTAGTTACGGTATCATCTAATATCGTGATAAAACAAAGCTTACATCAAGGAGTCCTTTTTGATTTAATCGAGTTAAAATCACAGGGGATGATTGAACTAGATGACTTATTTGATGATATTTTTGATTAGAAAGGAAGATTTTGATGATTCGAATTGGCCATTCAACTGATATCCATCAGTTAGTAGAGGGACGCAAATTAATTTTAGGTGGAGTTGAGATTGAGCATACAAAAGGATTACTTGGACATAGTGATGCTGATGTATTATGCCACGCAATAACAGAAGCAATTATTGGTGCTTTAGCAAAAGGTGATATCGGAACTCATTTTCCAGATACTGATCCAACTTACAAAGGAGTCGATTCACGTGTTCTATTGCGCGGAGCCTTTAAAATGATGGATGAAGCGGGATATTGCTTAGGAAATTTAGATGCGACAATTTATGCTGAAAGACCTAAAATGCGACCACATATCGACTCGATGCGTCAAAATATTGCGAGTGATTTAAATGCTTCAATGGATCAAGTTAATGTAAAAGCTACTCGTGGTGAAAAGTTAGGGTTTGTGGGGCGAGAAGAAGGAATAGCTTCAGAGTGTGTTGTTTTATTATTCAAAAAGACTAATTAACACAATATTAACGCGATGTTACCCGTTAATTAATCTCTGAGATATTGATACAAGGTATAATCAATTATGATATGCCCCCTATATTTTAATAAAGCTAAAGAATTACTTCTTTGGCTTTATTCATTTATAAAGCAAAAAGCACCTCGCTAATGAGGTGCTTTTTAGTTATCCACAGTTTTAATTTTAAAACGGAATCACTTCAGATCTCATATAATTCCTCTTTTCATTGTAGATATTGTTTTCATAGGTAACATTCCCTTCTCCTTTCACCTAATTAGATAAAATAATATTAAATGTTGTAATACATTTACCAAAAAGTGAATCTTTTTTTAGATTCATCGTTTTCGTAAAGATTTAATAACAAGCCAAACGATTGCAATTAGAACAATAGTCGATAGTATTTGTAACGTTAAATTAATCCAATCTGGCATTACATATATTTGCATCTCATCCCCTCCGGTAGATTCATCATATCATAAATCTATTCTTTAATGACTTAGAATCATGGTAAAATCAGTGTCTTGGGCGCAATTTTTTTTAATAATCTTTAATATTTTGTTTCAATCGTATATAATATGAAAAGAATAACAATAGTACAGTTATTATGTTTAAATAGGAGGCAATATTTATGACAGTTCGTGTTCGTTATGCACCAAGTCCAACAGGATTTTTACATATCGGAAATGCTCGTTCAGCATTATACAATTATTTATTTGCGAAACATTACGGTGGAGATTTTATTTTACGTATTGAAGATACTGACTTAGAGCGCAACGTTGAAGGTGGAGAAGAGTCTCAAATGAACTTTTTACGTTGGTTAGGAATTGAATGGGATGAGTCTGTTGATTGTGGTGGAGAATATGGCCCATACCGTCAATTAGAACGTTTAGATATTTATCGTCAATATGTAGAAGAATTAATCGAAAAAGGATTAGCTTATAAATGCTATTGTACAAGTGAAGAACTTGAGGCAGAACGCGAAGCTTTATCTACTCATGGTCATGATAATATCCATTATTCTCGTCGTTGTTTAAATGCAACAGAAGAAGAAAAGAAAGAATTAGAAGCACGTGGAGAATACGTGGTTCGTATTAAAGTTCCTGAAAATGAAGAATACACATTCAATGATATCGTTCGTGGAGAGGTTACTTTTAAATCAGAAGATTTTGGTGATTGGGTTATCATGAAAAGTAACGGAATCCCAACGTATAACTTTGCAGTAGTTGTGGATGATCACTTAATGAAAATTACTCATGTTTTCCGTGGTGAAGAGCATTTAACAAATACTCCAAAACAAATGATGGTTTATCGTGCTTTTGGATGGGATATTCCTCAATTTGGTCATATGACATTAATCGTTAACGAAAATGGTAAGAAATTATCAAAACGTGACAAAGATACAGTTCAATTCATTGAACAATATGCTAACATGGGATATTTACCAGAAGCATTATTTAACTTCATTGCATTATTAGGATGGTCTCCTGCAATTGAAGAAGAGATTTTATCGCATGAACAATTAATTGAATTATTTGATGAAAAACGTTTATCTAAATCACCATCTACATTCGATAAAAATAAATTATCATACATTAATAACCGCTACATCAAAGCATTAGAAGATGAAGAGTTATTAGAATTATGTATGCCTCACTTAGTTGAAGAGGGAATTTTAGAAGGAAAAACAACAGCATGGGCAATGGAATTAATCTCATTATTCCATGATCGCTTGTCATATGGTGCTGAGATTGTTGATTTATATGATGAATTCTTCTCAGAAGAATTAGAATTAGACGAAGAAGCACAAGCTTTCATTGCACAAGATGGTGTATCTGAAACGTTAAAAGCATTCAAAACAGAATTAGAAGCATTAGAAGATTTCAATGCTGAAGGAATCCAAGCCGCAATTAAAGCAGCTGGAAAAGCAGCGGGAGCAAAAGGTAAAATGTTATTCATGCCTTGCCGTATTGCAACAACTGGGCAAATGCACGGTCCAGATTTACCAAAAGCATTAGCTTTATTAGGTAAAGAAACAGTTGTTGGACGTATTGCAAAATTCATCTAATGAAATACTAAAACCTCAGAATTAATCTGAGGTTTTTTTTGATTTTAAGGCGAGTAAGATTAAAAGAAGATAGATAATAGTAATAAAAAAATAGAGGGTCCAAACTACACTATAATTGAAATAATCAACAATAAATCCTGTAATAACAGGACCTAATGCTCCACCGAGTGTGAAAATCATATTAATCACTCCTAGATACATGGCGTAATGTTCTTGTCCAAATAAAGCGCTTGTTCCATAGGTAGGGACTAAAGAGGGTAAACATAAACAAATACCAAACAGAGCGGCGAAAACAAAAAGGAGTGATGGAATGGTTCCTAAAAGTAAACAGACATAACCGATAAGAGCCATTGAGACTAATAGAATAATTGATTTAGTTAATTTTACTTTATCAAAAATATATCCTCCGATTAAACTCCCCATTAATGCGAAAAGTGCTTGAGTTGAACCGACATTTGCATTAAACGGAAGTGGATGGCCTAGATAAATTAAATATGATTGAATATGCATCTTAGTTCCTGAAATACACATCCCGAGTAAGAAGAGACCGACTATAAATAAAATTAGCCGTGGACTCCACTGAATATCTTTATATGAAAATTTTTCTTTTTTTTTAGCTTTAATGGTTGTATCTGGTGGCATCCTCATAATGAAGAGTGCTAGCGGTAGACAAACTACAATAATGATAATGCCAAGAATAGCATAGGTGAAGGTGTATCCTTTACTGATCAGTAACCTTGAAACCACCTGCATCCATATAAAAGACCCTGTTCCCGCTCCTGCCGTTGAAATTCCTAATGCTAATCCTTTTTTATCCTTAAACCAGTGTGTTAGTGTTGTAGCAATCGGAATGGTAGTTAAACAGGTTAGCCCTATTCCGACAATAATGGCAATGCAATAGAACATCCAAATTTTTGTAGCGAGAGAATAACAGAAAAATCCACTGCCGGTTAAAATAGCTCCGATACTCATAATGAGTTTAAGTGGAAGTTTTGTTAGTAGTTTTCCGATAATTGGAGACATTAGTGAGGTCGTGATTGCACCTATCGTAAAAATGAATGAAAAGGATGAGAGTGAGAATCCTAAGTCTTTGGTGACGGGATCTAAAAATAATGTCGTAATATTATTAACAATACTAAATGCAACACCCATAATTAAAAAACATGATAGTAAAACAAGCCATTTATAAAATTCTAATTTCTTACTCATTTGTTCACACTCCAAATAAATCGTATAGTTTAGAATTTGATAAATAGACTAGGATTATGTATAAATATCGGGTATTGTATTTATTAGAAAAGGGGAATTAAAATGGATGTAACTTTTCAAACGGATGTTGGACGCTTTAACTACCGTGTGGCTGGCGTATTAATTCATGAGAATCGGCTGCTTGTCATGACCGATGAACGCTCACCCTATTATTATTTACCAGGTGGGAGAGTGTCGATGAATGAGGAAAGTACTATGGCTATTAAACGAGAAATAAAAGAAGAATTGGACGTGGAGGTTGAAGCGACTCAATTACTATGGATCGTTGAAAATTTCTTCGTCGAGCAACAAAGCCAAGAACAATTTCATGAAATTGGAATGTACTACTTGCTTCAGTTAACAGAGGAAGACATTTTAAAAAGAGGTCAGGAGTTTATCATGAATGAAGGTGGATATAAAAAACTATCTTTCCTATGGCTACCTTTAGAAAAAATTAAACATCTAAATATTTATCCATTGTTTTTAAAAGAACGCATCATGAATTTACCACAGGTGCCAGAACATTTGGTTGAAATAAAAGAATAATGATTGGCATAGTATCTACTAAGAGGGGAGAGCTAAGTATGTTTGGACAGTTCTTAATTATCGTATCTGTTTTTGCTTTAATCATCTGGTTTTGGGTGCTTGTTTTTAAACTATTAATTAGAGCAAATAAAGCTTTGCAAATTTATATTGATAATCAAACAAAAAATCTCTAGTTCAGCACTAGAGATTTTTTAGTTATTATTTAACTGCAATTGCTTCAATTTCGATTTTAGCATCGCGTGGTAAACGGGCTACTTGTACACAAGCTCGTGCTGGTTTGTGGGCTGAGAAGTATTCTCCGTATACCGCATTTACTGCAGAAAAATCATTCATATCAGCTAAGAAAATTCCACATTTTACGACATTTTCTAATGTATATCCCGCTTCAGTTAAAATAGCTTGAATATTTTTTAAACATTGGTGAGTTTGAGCTTCGATTTCATCAGATACAAACTCCATTGTTTGTGGGTCTAATGGGATTTGTCCTGAAATATAAAGTGTTCCATTTGCTTCAATAGCTTGAGAATAAGGTCCAATGGCTTTTGGAGCATTATCTGTTGCAATAATATTCATTAGTAGTTCCTCCTCATCAGTTTACGAGCATCCTTAAGAGTGTCCGTTTAAAATTAAGAATTTATTCATCATTTTTATTATACCATATCCATATAATGGTTTTAAGAGTTATGATGCATGAGTTTGTGTGATAGAATAAGACTATAAAATGAAGGAAAAAACGAAATAATGAATGCTGTAGCGGAGGGGACCTATCGTGAATACTGTAACGTTTGAAATGATAAAAGAAGCAGCACAAAACTTAAAAGGAGTTATTAAAGAAACAGATTTCTGTTTTGCAGAATCATTAAGTGAGCGTAGTGGAGCAGAAGTGTATTTAAAATTAGAAAATCTTCAGCAATCAGGATCATTTAAAATCCGAGGTGCTTATAATAAGATGCTTCATTTAAGTGATGAAGAAAAACAATGTGGTGTTGTTGCATCAAGTGCTGGGAATCACGCACAAGGTGTTGCAATTAGTGCAACGAAACTTGGCATCAAATCGACCATTGTCATGCCAAGGAGTGCACCGTTTGCTAAAATCTTTGCTACTCGCAATTATGGTGGTGAAGTGGTTTTAGAAGGAGAAATCTACGACGAGGCATATCAAAAAGCATTAGAAATTAAAGAAGCAACTGGAGCAACATTTGTTCACCCATTTAATGACCCTTACGTTATTGCAGGGCAAGGAACAATTGGTCTTGAAATGATTGAAGAACAACCAGATTTAGATGTCGTGTTAGTTCCAATCGGCGGAGGTGGAATTGCAGCAGGAATTGCAATGGCTATTAAAACATTAAATCCAAATACTAAAGTCATTGGAGTTCAAACAGAAAATGCCCCATCGATGTATCAATCAATTAAAGACGGGAAAATTGGCACAGTGAAGGTTACTAAATCGATTGCAGATGGAATTGCAGTCGCAACCCCAGGTGATGTTACGTTCCCATTAATTCAGCAATACGTTGATGAAGTTATCACAGTATCTGAAACTCAAATTTCGCAGGCTTTCTTATTATTGCTTGAAAACTGTAACTTGGTGTGTGAAGGTGCAGGAGCAGTTTGTGTTGCTGCAATTCTTTCAAATCAGCTAGACCTTAAAGGTAAGAAAGTCGGTGCCGTTCTGTCCGGAGGAAATATCGATACTAATCTTATTGAAAGTATTATTAATCATGCTATGATGTCTCTTGGACGTCGAACAAAAATTCAAGTTTCAATTGCAGATCGTCCTGGTGAGTTGAATGCTTTCTTAGATACAATCGCAGAGGAACTCGGTAATCTTATTATGATTCGACAAAATAGATATCGTGAAGGATTATCAATGTATCAATTAGGAGTGACGGTCGTTATTGAAACGTTAGACGCTGCTCATAAAGAACGCGTCATTCAAAAATTAATCGAATCAGGTTATGAGATTGAGTATACAAACTAGATAATTTTAGCGAAATATATTAAAATGAAAATAACATCAAGAAAAAGATAGGAGTTGGACTCACGATGCTAATTTATAATACGTATACGCGTGAGAAAGAAGAATTTAGACCGATTGAAGAAAACAAAGTGAGAATGTATATTTGTGGACCAACTGTTTACAACTATATTCATATCGGAAATGCACGTCCTGTTCTGTTTTTCGATTTAGTACATCGCTATTTTAAATATTTAGGATACGAAGTAGAATTTGTTTCAAACGTAACAGATGTTGATGATAAAATCATTAACCGTGCGATTGAAGAAGGTGTGACAGAAGCACAAATTTCTGAAAAATATTTAAACTACTTTTTAGAATGTAATAAAGCATTAAATGCTTTACCATTAACAGCAATGCCAAAAGTAACAGAAAGTATGGATTCAATGATTGAATTTATTAACCAATTAGTTGAGCGTGATTTTGCTTATGCAGTTGATGGAGACGTTTACTTCCGTATTGATAAAGTTCGTGAATACGGACAATTATCAGGTAAGAAAATCGATGAATTAGAAGTTGGAGCTCGTATTGCAGAAGACTCTAAAAAAGAAAATCCTTTAGACTTCGTTTTATGGAAAAAAACAGATAAAGGAATTACATGGGATTCACCTTGGGGTGCAGGGCGTCCTGGTTGGCATACAGAATGCGTTGTGATGATTAATAACCAATTCCATGGAAAAATTGATATCCATGGAGGTGGAACTGATTTACAATTCCCTCATCATGAAAATGAAATTGCTCAATCATTATGTATGTATGAACACAACATCGCAAACTATTGGATGCATGTTGGACGTTTAGGATTAAATAATGAGAAAATGAGTAAATCAATCGGAAATGTTATCAATGTTAAAGATTTAATTGAACAAATCGATGCTAATGCCTTCCGTTTATTTATGTTATCAGTTCATTATCGTCAACCAATTAACTACACTGAAGAAAACATCCAATTAGCAGTTAAAGAATGGCAAAAAGTAAAATCGACTTATGATCAATTACATTTAAAACTTGATTTAGCTGGTGCACTTGATGTAGAACCATCAGTAGTTCCTGAAATTGAAGCTCTAATGAACCAGTTTGTTGAAGCTTTAGAAGATGACTTCAATACCGCAAATGCTATTGCAAGTTTATATGGTGTGATTAAAGAAATTAATAAAATGGTTCGTGCGAAAGCATCAGATGAAGCAAACCGCTATGCTTTAATGACATTACAAAATATGACTTATATTTTCGGATTTGATTTAAACAAAAAACGTTTAACAGATGAAGAACGTGAATTAATGCAAGCTTGGGAAGAGGCAAGAAAAGCAAAAGACTTTGCTAAAGCAGATGAATTACGTGGAAAATTACAGGCTTTAAATGTTTTATAAAATAAGATATGATAAAAAAGACTCCAAAATCAGTGGAGTCTTTTTTATTTTAAAAAATGAGTTTTAGGAAAACCATCTTAAAATTGAAACTTTTTTAGGGTAAAAAGTGATAGAATAGTGTCAAACTGAGGCGAATTCAAGAAAACAAGTCCGTTTTATTGCTTTTTCGTTAAAAGATAAAAAAGTAGTGTATAATAATGACGATATCAAAGAAGGCGCGTGAAATAATGGAAGCAAATCAGATGAATAGTACGATGCTGGCATTTGTCGGTGATTCATATTATGACTTAAAAATTCGAGAAATGTTATGCAAGAGTGGGGTTAATAAACCAAACAGACTTCACCAATTGGCAGTTAAATATGTATCAGCACATGCTCAAGCCACTACATTAGCATATTTAATTGAAATAGAATTTTTAACAGAGAAAGAATTAGAAGTAGTGAAAAAAGGACGTAACACGAAAAGTCGTTCCGTACCTAAAAACACAGATGTCTTAACATATGCTCATAGTACAGCATTCGAGGCTTTAATTGGATACTTATATTTAACAGAACAATTTGATCGTTTAGATGCAATTGTGAGCAAAAGTATTGAATATAAAAATGGAGTGACAAACTAATGGCGAAAAAAGAAGTTAAAAAAGACAAAAAACGTGAAGTAAAAAAAGATAGCCGTCGCGAAAACAAAAAAGAAAGTAAATACGAAGTCATTTATGGAAAAAATACAGTCAATGAAGTATTAGAATCAAAACGTAAAGTTTTTGAAGTGATTGTAGCAGACACAGTAGCAAAAGCGGAAAGAGGATTGATGGCGACAATCGAGAAAAAACAAATTCCTTGCAAAGTGTTACCTCGTCAAAAATTCGAACAATTAGCAAAGGATAAATATGATGCACGTGGAAATCATCAAGGTGTATTAGCACTTGTTGAACCTTATGCTTATATGCCATTACCTGATTTAATTGCAAAGGCAACTCAAAAGGAAGAACCAGCTTTCATCATCATTCTAGATGGATTAGAAGATCCACATAACTTAGGTGCAATCTTACGTACTGCTGATGCAGCGGGAGTGGATGGAATTGTTATTCGAAAAGATCGTTCAGTTGGATTAACAAGTACAGTAGCTAAGTTATCAACGGGAGCAATCGAACATATTCCAGTTGCATGTGTTGCAAACTTAACGGTTGCTATTAATCAATTAAAAGAAGCGGGACTCTGGATTGCTGGGACAGATGCAAGTGAAGCTCAAGACTATCGTACTTTAGATGCTACATTACCATTAGGTCTTGTAATTGGTAGCGAGGGAAAAGGAATGAGTCGATTAGTTCGTGAAGCTTGTGATTTTAAAGTTTACTTACCAATGCGTGGACATGTTACTTCATTAAATGCATCAGTTGCAGCAGCTTTATTGATGTATGAAATTTATAACAAGCGCAATCCTATAAAATAATAACTATACTGGAGGTATAATGTGACGGTAGAATATAACGATTATGAGTTAGTGTATTTAGTACGTGAGCAAAACGAAGAGGCGCTTCACATCATCATAGAAAAATACTCACCTTTGATCGGAAAAATTGCATCTTCTTATTATGGAATTGGATATGACTATCAAGATTTTTTTCAAGAAGGCCGTATGGCATTTATAAAAGCAATCTATTCTTTTGATGAAAATTCAAACTACAGTTTTTATTCCTATGCAATGACTTGTGTAAGAAATGCGATTACGACAAGCTACCGAAGATTAAAACGAACATCTGGTCTTGACCAACTAACGGATTATGATGAGCATCCGTTAGTTTCCACATTAGAAACTCCAGGATATTATCACTATGATAGTGAATATACGTATTTAAACGAAAAGTTAATTATTGAAATGGCAATGAATAGTGATAAAATATTGTCGCCATTTGAGAAACAATGTTTGAAATACTTCTTATTAGGTCATAATTATAATGAGATTGCTATAATATTAAACCTGTCCCCTAAGAAAATTGATAATGCTTTAAGCCGGTGTAAAAGTAAATTAAAGAATTTAAATAAAATGAATTCCTCTATTGGTGAAAGTTTCTAGCTTTATTGACAATGAAGCTTCTTTTTGATAGAGTAGATTAAGTTAAGATATAAAAAGTTGTGAGGGATAAAATGCGTACAAAAGTAATATTAGCTTGTGATGAATGCCTAAGTCGCAACTATTCAACAGTTAAGAATAAACAAACACACAGCGAGCGTCTTGTAGTTAAAAAATTCTGCAAACGCTGTGGAAAACATACAATGCATAAGGAAACAAAATAATCTACTAGGGGGCAGTTTAATGAATCAAGTTAAAGGGTTTTTTAAAGGTGTATCTGCAGAATTAAAGAAGATTACTTGGCCAACTGAAAAAGAGATGAAAAGTTATACTTTTCAAGTACTAGTATTCGTCGCATTACTAACAGTATTCTTCTTTGTAGTTGACTTAGTAATTTCCCAAGTAATGAATTTACTAGGGTAGGAGGTCATGATAGTGGAAAAACGTTGGTATGTTGTACAAACGTATGCTGGATACGAAAATAAAGTTATGACTAACTTATTAAAACGTATCGAGACAATGAATATGCAAGAAAAAATCTTCCGTGTATTAATTCCGGAAGAAAAAGAAGTAAAAATTAAAGATGGTGTTCGCAAAGAAAAAATGCGCAAAACTTTCCCAGGTTATGTATTAGTTGAAATGATTGATACAGATGATTCTTGGTATATGGTTCGTAATACTCCAGGAGTAACTGGATTCTTAGGATCAAGTGGAAAAGGAACTCGCCCAGTACCATTACCAACGGAAGAAGTTATGCCGATTCTTAAGAAAATGGGAATTACAAGTGTGGAAGTATCGCTTGATATTCAAGTTGGTCAACGTGTATTAGTAGCAGCTGGACCATTTTCTGGACAAGTTGGAACAATTGAGTCAATTGACCAAGAACATAGCAAAGTCAGCGTATTGGTTGACCTATTCGGACGTGAAACTCCAGTAGAATTAGATTTTAATCAAATTTGTGAAGTTGAATAAAAAAATTGTTGCCTAAAGTAAAAAAAGGTGATAAACTATCGTAGTTGATATGAGACTCATATCAAGTGGGAGGGTAAAAAACCCAAATAACCACATCACGGACTTAGAGGAGGTGTGTCGCGTGGCAAAAGCAGTAAAAAGTATTGTAAAATTACAAATTCCTGCAGGAAAAGCAAATCCAGCTCCACCAGTAGGTCCAGCATTAGGGCAAGCAGGTGCGAACATTCAAGGATTCTGTCAAGAATTTAATGAGCGTACACGTGAACAAATGGGAAGTATTATTCCAGTAGTAATCACAGTTTATGAAGATCGTTCATTTACATTCATTACAAAAACTCCACCAGCATCAGACTTATTAAAGAAAGCTGCTGGAATCACAAGTGGTTCAGCTCAACCTCATAAGGTAAAAGTTGCTACTTTAACAAAAGATCAAATTCGCACAATTGCTGAGACTAAAATGTCTGACTTAAATGCGAATACAGTGGAAGCTGCAATGCGTATTATTGAAGGTTCTGCAAGACAAATGGGAATCGTTGTAGAAGACTAATCTACATGTTTTAGGTTGTAGATTACAACCTAAATCTGTGGGAGGAGATTCCGTTAACCACAATTTAGGAGGTATTTAGAATGGCTAAAAAAGGTAAAAAATTCATCGAAGCCAAAAAACTAGTTGATTCTACTACATTATATGCTGTAGAAGAAGCTGTAGAATTAGTTAAAAAAACTAATGTTGCTAAATTCGATGCAACTGTAGATGTAGCATTCCGTTTAGGAGTTGACCCACGTAAAGCGGATCAACAAATTCGTGGAGCTATGGTATTACCTCACGGAACTGGTAAAGTTCGCTCAGTATTAGTATTCGCTAAAGGTGAAAAAGCTAAAGAAGCTGAAGCAGCTGGAGCAGATTTCGTAGGAGATAGCGATATGATCAACAAAATCCAACAAGGTTGGATGGAGTTTGATGTAGTAGTAGCTACACCAGATATGATGGCTGAAGTAGGTAAATTAGGACGCGTTTTAGGACCACGTGGTTTAATGCCAAACCCTAAAACTGGAACTGTAACTATGGACGTTACTAAAGCAATCAATGAAATCAAAGCTGGTAAAGTAGAATACCGCGTTGATAAAGCTGGAAATATCCACGTTCCAATTGGTAAAGTTTCATTTGAAAACGAAAAATTAGTTGGAAACTTCAAAGCAATCTACGATACAATCTTAAAAGCTAAACCATCTGCAGCTAAAGGAACTTATGTTAAGAATGTTGCTATTTCTTCAACAATGGGACCTGGTATCAAAGTTGCATCTGAATCATTAGAAAAATAATTTTTCTCATTGATAATCGAATAGAATTACCGTAGACAGTAGGGGCTTATGCTTAATCATCCTACCGAGGTTTTGGATATATATAATTTATTTATTTTCATGCCTTAGTTATGCCCTTCTGTCCACGAACTTAATAGATTGTGGGCTCAAGGGCTTTTCTACGGACGTATAATTAAACTTAGGAGGTGTGAATAATGAGCGCTACTGCAATTGAAATGAAATCACAATTAGTTGCTGAGTATGCAGGTCAATTCAAAGAATCAGCTTCTTTAGTTGTTGTTGATTACCGTGGGTTAACTGTATCTGAAGTTACTGAATTACGTAAACAATTACGTGCTGAAGGTGTTGAATTCAAAGTATTAAAAAACAATATCTCTCGTCGTGCTGTAACTGAAGCTGGATTCGAAGGTTTATCTGAAGCATTCGTTGGTCCAACTGCTGTTGCTTACTCAAAAGAAGACGTTGTTGCACCTGCACGCGTATTATACAACTTCTCGAAAGAACACCAAGCTTTAGAATTAAAAGCTGGTTTAATCGAAGGTTCTGTTGCTACGTTAGAGCAAGTTATGGAATTAGCTAAGTTACCAAACCGCGAAGGTTTATTATCTATGTTACTTTCTGTATTACAAGCTCCAATGCGCAATATGGCATGTGTTGTTAAAGCTGTTTCTGAACAAAAAGAAGCTGGTGTTGAGGCACCTGTAGCTGAGGCTGCTGCTGAAACAACTGAAGTGGCTGAAGAGGCTACTGCTGAATAATTTTAAATAAAAATTAATTCAACAGGTATACCCTGAATTTGAAGGAGGAAAATAAAATGGCAAAATTAACTGCTGCTGAAATGATCGAAGCGATCAAAGAAATGTCAGTTTTAGAATTAAACGAATTAGTTAAAGCTATCGAAGAAGAATTTGGTGTAACTGCTGCTGCTCCTGTA
>NZ_JAGAVR010000057.1:0-4143 GCF_017941855.1 Turicibacter sp.
CCTTCGACATTTTTTTTACTTTTTAATAATCGGCGAGATAAATTATAACATCTCCAAATTTTAAGTCAACCTATTACAGATTGAAAAAATTAACTTTTGAAATGGATTGTCCCTTTTTTTCAAAAATAAAAGAGCTAAGATGATTAATCCTAGCGCCTTTGCACTATCCTTCCATAGTCGGTTTTAATGTTGTTTTTTCAATTTTTCCCGCAATCTGTTCTTGTTCTTTTTCTAATTGTTTTAATTCGTTGAGCGGACGAAGGGCGATCATGACCGTCACAATCGCTGTGATTATATCTGATAACAGTTGAGCAAACATCACACCCTATAATCCATTCGGCATCTCTGTTTCAAATAAATTCTTAATCAATCCAAAGTTATCTCCAAAAGTATCAAAGAATTTAGGCAAGAAGACGGCCATGGGAATTAAAATGATCCCTTGGCGAGCAATAGAGATCATTGCTGATTCTTTCGCTCGCACCATCCCATCGCAGCGTTTAATAAAGACATACCAACAAATGAGTGATAATTGCACAAAACCAATGTTAACAAGCATACGTGCTATGTAATCATTGCTAATGCCTAGCCATTTAAATAAATATAACACGCCTAATTCAAATAGAAATAACGGAATGTTATTTGGATAACAATCGTAAAAATAACTATCAAACTGCGTAAAGCCTTCTTGCGCATTAAGTGCTGAAACATGCACTGTCCCAAAATGCCAAAGAGGCGTTACTTTAAAACATGTCATAAAAAATAGGTGTAAGGCGATTATTCACTAAAAAACTTCCAAATATCATAAATAGTAACTTTTGATTTGAAAATTTTTCAAGATAAGCATTTAATTTTATCAGGATAAACAGGACCTCCCTGCTCCTCTCGTCACGAGCAATGGATTCATACTTGCGGACGAATCATTGCATCTAACGTAATATAACCAAACGTGATGATAAAAATGATATTAAATAACACCATTAACGCTCTTTTATTTTTTTAATTCTGTCATGCGATATTTCCTTTTTAAAACCGCATAGTCTTCTTAAAAACACGTTAAGATTATACCACGAGTAAACACAAAAATTAGAAAAAAACAGTAATAATAAATATGTAATTATTAGGATAACAAATTTATGATTCTGTCAGTTACTTTTCAGATTATAAAACCTCAAAATACTTTGTATTTGAAATATTTCGATTAACAAGGTAATTAAATTTTGTTAAATTAAGAAGGAAGCAAATCTAAATGTCAAATCTTTAAGGGGGACTTATGTTTAAAACGAATAAACGACTTACTTTTCTAATTCTTATTATAGTTGTCACAATGTCTGCTTGGATCGGGTTTGAATCACTGAATCCAGCCACACCAAACTACGATGATTTATCAAAGGTCAATGTAACCAATCAGATGAATCATATTCAAGAAATCGCAAAAGAACCACATTCTATTTATGATATCGAAGCGAAAGAAAACGTGAGAAATTATCTGATCTCACAACTAGAAGCATTCGGACTCCAACCCACACTTTACGAATATGAGGATGTTTATGTTGAGCGCAGTGATAGTTACGAAGACTTGCAAAATATTTATGCAACACTTGAAGGACAATCTGATTCGTATATTATGCTCGTGACACACTACGATAGGTCTCGTGCTAAACCAGAACGATATGCTGAAATGGATGGTTCACGCGGTGCTACCGATGTAAGATATGGCCTTTCAACCATTCTTGAAACAGTACGTGTGATCTAAGAAATGAACACTCCAATGATTAATGGAATTAAAATCCTCTTCACCGATGGCGAAGAATATGGATTACTTGGAGCTAAGCAAGCGGTCAATGAATCAGAAATTTTTGAAGGGGTTCGCTACCTGATCAATATTGAAGCACGTGGTACAAAAGGTCCTGCCGTCATGTTTGAAACAAGTCCTAACAACGCTGCTATTATGGATCTATTTAAAAAAAGTGAGCATCCTTTTTCGTATTCAATCACACCAGAAATTTATCGTTTACTTCCAAATGGGTCGGACTTCACTATTTTCTTACAACATGATTTGCCTGGCATTAACATCAGTGTGTGAGATGGTCTTGAAAATTATCATACACCCAATGATAATCCAGATCATTTAAGTGATGCTTCCCTTCAGCATTATGGAGATCACGTCTTGCCGATTGTAAAAGCTTTTGTTTAGGACGAAACTTATTCGGACGCAAACGCCCTAACTGCCTCACATGATTCTATTTTCTTCACGTTTGGAACGGCATTTATTAACTACTCCAAAACACTCAACTATCTTTTAATCATTGTAATCTTCGCTTTAATTATCTTCTTATTTAAAAAACTTCAGATACAAAAGCAGATGACAGTCTTTAAATATACGTTTTTAAATGCTGGCTTCACGATTTTAATGATGGGTTTATCCTATTTATTAACACGTTTTATTGCGGTGTTAAATGGGCGTCCATTTAAACTGACGTACTTACCACTTATGAAACATGAAGATTTTATCTTCGTTAGCGTGATTATCGTGACCTTTATCACGCACTTCTTAGTCATTAAAAAAATGACACATCGATTCAAAGAATCCTCAGAATTTTTACTTGGATTACTTGTCTTGCTTCTTATCTTGTCTTTGATTATCACCTTTACATTCCCAGGAGCGAGTTACTTAACCGTTTGTCCAGCCTTTTTAATCGCTATCTGTGCTTTTATTAAGACGTTATTAAATGGGAACTGGTATAGCTCTTATTTACTATTTATTCCAATTCCATTTATTATTATCTTATTTATTCCAACCATTTATCTATTTAATGCCGCTTTAACTCTTGGAGGCTTAGTCGCTAATATGCTATTGATTATGATTGCCTTTATTTCAATTCTCTCAAGTTTAAGTGCTATTGATTAATTTGAACCAAAAAGGGGCGCACCTCTGTCGTGCCACCTTTTTTGATATGATATGAATGAATTCTCAAGCGTTTGACATCCCTCCCACATGATCAATGGATTTTATTGTTCTCTGTGCGTTTTCTGTTTCGCTCTCCTCATTGTTAACACATTTAGCTATTAAACGGATACAATCAATTGATTAATTGATCGTCCCATTAAGTATAATTTCAAATAGATTTCTCGGCACTTTGTAAACTGACCAAATAATCGTTTCGCTTTTTGTTCATCCCCATAGACCTTCCAATAACCACAACATTTACAATTCGAGCCACAGTTCGTAATAAAACCTAACACATCTTCAATTGGATATCCTAAAAACACCCCAATTTCATGAGGAAATTCATCAGATGATGATAAACGTTGCTTTAACCTATTCAAAAGATCCGGAATCGTCGCTTGATGATGATACCCCAATTCCGTTAATAATTGTCGGGTTCTCACCTCTTTTAACTCTTCTAATAATTGATTCTTTCGATACACATAAAGAAGAACGGTTTGACAACTTTCTCGAAGAACATCAAGATAAAGGCCCTTTTCATTTAATTCTCGATTGAGAAGGATTAGCTCTTCTGTTAATTGTTCCTTACTTTTAAATTTATAATTAAACATATTAGCCGTTTTTAACCCGGCTAATGTAGGCGCTGCATGCTCAATTAATGTCCTTTTCATTTTTTCACCTCATTTTTAATGCATTTATTAGTATATTCAAATCTACTCTCTTTAACAGAACGGATGAATGGTGGGTATACCACCTCAAGTTAGCATATGCTAACTAATTGTTAAAAATAAAAGCAGGTTTTAACTGTTTCCTCAAGTTAGCTTATGCTAACTTTTGATTTAAACATAGCATATCTGAAATCATCTTACAATATTTATAATCACCTCTAACTAAATAACCAAATATAGTGATGAACTCCACCATTAGTTTCACTTGAACTTGCCTCATTAATACGATATGATTAAATAAAATCTTTTAGAAAAGAGGACATTTATGATTTGGTTTGGTGATATTACAATGGGTCCTGTCTCACAAATTTATGAGGAAGGACAATATGATGAAACACCGTATTGTGCAAACTGTAATCTTGAAGTTGGACCAGGTGGTCGTGTCGATGCCAAATTCCCTGAACAAGATGATTACAATCGTTGTCATCATTGCGTAAATAAATAATAAAAAGAGTTCTAATTTAATAG
>NZ_JAGAVR010000058.1:0-10728 GCF_017941855.1 Turicibacter sp.
AACAACTAGGTTATGAATTTGCCGACTACGTTAACTGGTATAACAATCATAGGATCCACTCTTCACTGGGATATTTATCCCCAGTTGAATATCGTCAAAATACCCTTAAAAAAGTTGTTTAGTTTAGTGTTGACAATCCAGAGTTTACCATTTATGTTAGGTGGAATTATGACAACTCTATCTGGCATTGTGGCTGTCTATAAAAATAGAAAAAAATAATTATTATTTAAATGAGATAACTTTTTTTATGGATAAAATTTAGTCTTATTATAATTGAATTAAATATTATAATGGGCTATGCTGAAGGTGAAGTAATCCTGTCAGATAGATAATCAATAAAAATAGAATTTATGCGGCATGTGGTCTGACTTCAATCAGACTCATGCCGTATTTTGTTTGATTTCATTTATGTTTATAGTAATAAATAGATTTAGCGATCGATACATTAAAACCTGTTTTATAACAAGCTTTAATTAGCCTCACGTATTATTTGATGAAATAGTAAATTCTAGTTGGTTAAAACATCCTATTCAATCCCGCATTTATCTGAGAAAATATAGTTTTTTAAAAGTAGATATTTGAAGAGAAAATAAAAAAAGGTTAATCTCAAGTTAGTAGTCATCGACTATACTCAGATTAATCTTTTTATTTGTATTAAATTTTTTATAACAGTTGAAGTCGTAGGACTGATTCCTCTAGTGGATATGATGGCTGCAAGGCACAGGCGGTGGAGATAGGGCTCTTTGCAAAGAGAACTGATAAAAGTTAAAAGGAGATTTTACACTGTTTTTTGGGAGTGTTTTTTTCTTAAGCGCTTTTTAATTTTTAATATTTCTTAATTTTTTTTAACCGATTCTCTAATTTTTTGTTGTTAAGATAACTCTAGAGACAAAAAGGAGGATAAAAGAGTTATGAATGTGATAGCAGATAAAGTCTTGAAACATAAAAAGGCTGTATTATTATGCTTTATTATCTCGGCCATTATGTGTTTGTTTTTAAAACAACAGGTTGTAGTGAATTATAATTTAGCTGATTATTTGCCTGATAATGCCCCTTCAACGCTTGCGCTTGAAGTGATGGATGATGCTTATACGACAAAAACACCCAATGTACGTGTTTATATTCCACATGTGAGTGTGGTCGAGGCATTAGCTTATAAAGAAACGTTAGCAAACGTTGAAGGCGTTGAGTCAATTGAATGGTTAGATGATTCTGAAGATGTGACAAAACCTCTAGAAACCCTAGAACCAGAGACGGTAGCTAAGTGGTATGTAGATAACGGGGTTCTTTATTCGTTAACAATTTCTGAAGAAGAGCCGGTGAAAGTGTTAGATGATATTCGTGCCATTATTGGAGATGAAGGAGCAATGACAGGAGAAGCGGTTACAACGGCTGCAGCTCAAGTTTCAACGGGAACTGAAATTCCGATGATTATGGGGTTTGTAATTCCGATGATCTTTGTCGTATTACTCGTGACGACAAGTTCATGGTTTGAGCCCGTTCTCTTTTTAGTGACAATTGGGATTTCGATTGCGTTAAATGCGGGAACCAATATCATCTTTGGGGAAATTTCATTCATTACGAATGCAACAAGTAACATTTTACAATTAGCAGTCTCGATGGATTACGCCATCTTTTTATTGCATCGATTTGCAGAGTTTAGGGATGAGGGAATGTCTGTCCAAGATGCGATGCATCAAGCAATGATTAAAGCGGCATCTTCTATCTTTTCAAGTGGATTGACGACCTTCTTTGGATTTATTGCCTTGACACTTATGAGTTTTAAAGTTGGCCCAGATATGGGAATCGTTTTAGCAAAAGGAATTATTTTCAGTTTATTATCCGTGTTATTTTTCTTACCTGTTCTGGCGATGTATACGTATAAATGGATTGATAAAACACATCACCGTTCCTTTATGCCATCATTTAATAAAATTGCAAAATTGGCAACTCGTGTTCGAACAGGAATCTTAGTGTTAGTTCTTGTATTAGTTGTTCCTTGTTTTTTAGCTCAGCAAAAAACAGACTTTATGTATGGATCTTCAGGTATGAATACACCCGAGTCACAAGTGGGACAGGAAAAGGCTCTGATTAATGAAACATTTGGAGAAGCAAATACCTTTGCATTAATGGTACCAAAAGGGCAATGGGGATTAGAAAAAGAACTGTCAGCTAACCTATCAACCCTTCCTGAAGTAACCTCTGTCTTATCCATCGTTGATGTCGTAGGATCAGAGATTCCTTTAGACTATTTACCAGAAGATGAGGCATCTAAATTAATTTCAGAAGATTATAGTCGCTTTATCATTACAGCAGCGGTAGATGAAGAATCGGAACAAACCTTTGAATTTGTGGCGAAGCTACGCGAGATTGCACATGAGTATTATGACGATGATTATTACCTAGCAGGTGGATCTGTTAGTACATACGATATCAAGGAGACGGTAACTAATGATAACTTATGGGTCAATCTGTTAGCGATTGGTGCCATTGGGGTTGTGTTACTCGTGACATTTAAATCACTATCTTTACCTGTCTTGTTATTATTGACAATCGAAGCGTCGATTTGGATTAATTTATCGGTTCCTTATTATAGTGGAACAAGTTTAAATTACATTGGCTATTTGGTCATTAATTCGGTTCAACTAGGGGCTACAGTGGACTATGCCATTTTATTTGCTGAAAGTTACCTACATCATCGACAATCTGTTTCTAAATATGAAGCGGCAACGCGTGCCATTACGGAAACAGCACCATCAATTTTAACATCAGGTGGAATTTTATGTATTGCAGGAGCAAATATTGGAATTATTTCAACAAATGTTGTGATTAGTCAATTAGGGGTGTTAATTGGACGTGGAGGATTTATTTCAGTTATTTTAGTGTTATTATTCTTACCAGCTTTACTGGTCTTATGCGATCCAATCATTGAAAAAACAACCTTAAAGACAAAGTTTTATCGTGAACAAAAGAGTGGAGGAGTTAAACATGAAATCATCAATGCCTAAAATAGTATCAATGGTGAGTGCGAGTGCACTTATTATGAGTTCAACTCAAATTGGGGTATTGGCAAGTGTAAATATTCCAAAAGAAGAAGTCGTTTATATTAATTTAAACCAGAGCGGTAATGTTGAAAATATCTATGTCGTGAATGTATTTAATTCAGAAAGTAGAGGTCGTATCGTCGATTACGGAGCCTATACCAGTGTTAGTAATTTAACGACAACAGCTCCCATTACGTTAGCACAAGATAAAATTACGATTGATGATGTGAATGGACGTTTTTATTATCAAGGAGATTTGGAAACGACAGACATTCCTTGGTTATTGAACATTAGTTATTATTTAAATGGTAAAAAAGTAGATGCTAATGAACTTGCAGGGGCAAATGGAGAAATCACAGTGAAATTAAGTGTGAAAGAAAATACAAAAGTCGATTCAGTTTTCTTTGAAAATTTTGCTCTTCAAACCACGATTGCATTTGATTCAACTTATACAACGCTTGTTAAGTCTGAGGGAGCAACCGTTGCCAATGTAGGAAGTAAAAAACAATTAGTCTATACCATGATGGCTGGAAATGAAAAAGAAATTGAGTTTACAGTGAATTCAACAGACTTTAGTATGGATGGCATTCAAATTAATGGGATTCCATTAAATTTGAATATTGATAATCCAGACACAAGTGAGTTTACCGATCGTTTACTTGAACTTCAAGATGGAGTGGTAAAACTTGACGACGGTGCAACAGAACTGAAAGACGGAAGCTTTGATTTAAAAGATGGCACAGCAACATTAAAAGATGGGGTGAATACGTTAAAAGATGGTGCGACGTCTTTAAGTAAGGGAATGAATGAATTAGCGGCTGGAAGTTCTAGTCTTTACTCAGGGATTCAAACGTTAAAGGATGGGACTTCAAGACTACAAAATGGATCTTTAGAATTAGCGACTGGGCTTGATACCTTGGTGAGTCAAAATTCTATGTTAACAGAAGGATCTCAAGCTGTGGTGAATGGAATTCATCAATTACAAGAAGGAGCAGGAGCTTTATTAAGTGGAGTCGATCAATTCATTTTAGAGAGTGGGCAGATGGGAAATAGTCTATCACAGCTTCAAAATGGATCAGAATCATTTAAAGGAGGACTTAATGATTTAGCAAGTAGTAGTCAGTCACTTGTCAATAGCTCAAATGAAATTGCAGCAGGGATTTCTCAAAGCGCAGGGGCTTTACAACAACTTGCCGCATCATCACAATCAGAAGAAATGCAGGGATTACTAGCCGCGCTTAGTAGTAGTCAAGACACAAATGTTCAGGCACTAGTTTATGCTTATCAACAACAAGCAGGAATAATTGGCCAAATTTCTGCTGGAATGGACGGACTAAATGCCAATTATGGTGCATTTAATGAAGGGGTGAATCAAGTTGTTGGTGGAATTGGTTCTTTAAATGCGAATTATGATAGCATTCATTCTGGGATTGTAACATTAGTCTCTGGTGTATCAGGAATGCTCTCTTCAACAGGACCAATGGCGACACTTCGCGAAGGAGTGCAGACATTAAATAATGGAGTCGCACAGTTAGCCACAGAGTACCAGATACTTCATCAAGGAATTTTAGCCTATACTGATGGTGTGTCACAAGTAGGCGAAGGGGCTAAATCATTGGTAACAGGAGTGAATGGGTTAGCAAGTGGAACAACTAGTTTATCAGATGGAGCCAATACCTTAAAAGATGGCGTGAATCAACTACAAAGTGGAACAACAGAGCTTCAAAATGGAACGACTGAACTGTATAATGGAACGGTAAGTCTTGCTGATGGAGTGAACCAACTAGTCGATGGAACAATTGAACTTTCAGATGGAACAGGACAAATGAGAGAAGAAACAACTGGAATTGATCAAGAAGTCAGTGATAAAGTGGATGAAATGATTTCAGATATAATAGGTGGCGACTTTGAAATGAAATCTTTTGTGTCTGATAAAAATACGGAGGTTGAATCCGTTCAGTTTGTGATGAAAACAAATGCAATCGCAAAAGATATAACCGTTGAAGTCCCTGTTGTCGAAGAAACTTCTCTTAATTTTTGGCAAAAACTTTTACACTTATTTGGATTTTAATCATTAAGAACATGTATAATAGGAAAGAGAAGCAATGATTGGCTTCTCTCTC
This sequence comes from Turicibacter sp., assembly GCF_017941855.1. Taxonomy (NCBI): domain Bacteria; kingdom Bacillati; phylum Bacillota; class Erysipelotrichia; order Erysipelotrichales; family Turicibacteraceae; genus Turicibacter; species Turicibacter sp. The sequence goes on from NZ_JAGAVR010000058.1 coordinate 5,168, forward strand.
TTTATATTGAAGGGAAGGAGAATTGAACATGGATCGTATTTTAATTGTGGATGATGATCAAGCCATTGCATATTTAATTGCGGATGCTCTTGAAGATGAAGGATTTGAAATAATCATTTGTCATGATGGGAACGAAGCGTTAGAAAAGATAGAAGAATCATGTGAGATTTCACTCATGATTTTAGATATTATGATGCCAAAGATGGATGGGCTTGAATTATGTCGCCGGGTACGTGATCAATTGAAAGCGCCTATTATCTTTGTCAGTGCAAAAAGCAGAACGCTTGATACCTTACTGGGGCTTGAAATGGGAGCAGACGATTATATCTGCAAACCTTTTGTTGTAGAGGAATTAGTTGCACGAGTCAAAGCACATTTAAGAAGAGAAAAACGACATCAAATGAATGCCATTGAATCCTTACAAGATGTTTTGCAGTTTGATCGTTTCAAATTATATCTAAATCGATATGAAGTCTTTAAAGACGAGGTTAATATTGATTTATCTCCTCGTGAGTTTCAATTATTTCAGTACTTCGTTGAAAATAGTGGCCGTGTGTTAAGTCGTGAACAAATTTTTGATGCGATATGGGGCGAAAATTATGGTGATATTGGAACAGTAGCGGTTAATATCAAAAATCTACGTCAAAAGTTAGACCCAGATAATCAGTATATTAAAACCATTTGGGGAGTCGGGTATAAACTAGTTAAACCTGAAGGAGAAGGACGATGAGTTTACGACAAAAAGGAGCCATCGTCATTTTTTTAATCTTTATTTTAAACTTTGGGACCCTTGTTTGGTATTATAATTTTTATTTATCCGATCAAGTATTAGCAGAAATTGAGGAAGCTCAACAAAGTGTGAATGCGACAACTTTTGAAATTTTATCTAAAATCCAAAGCAATCAGTCGATTGACGAGTATGGTTCTAAGTCCTTTCATAACGGTGATTGTTATCAAATTGTGATTGAAAACTTAGAAGGGGAAACGCTATATGAAAATAAACCAACTATCAAGGGGAGTCTGGGTGTCCATGAATCTTCTATTTTTGAATATGAGGGCAGCTATTATTTACTAAAGGTAACAGGAATATTGTCTGTAGAAGATCCATTTGCAATTTCACCAGTTATGACCTTGCTTGATTTTGAACAATTTAATATTGTGATCAGTATTATCATTTTAACTACTTTACTATACTTATTTATTATCAAGCCAATTGAAGGTTTAAAACTAGATATGGATCAATATCAAAAGGGGATAAAGCCACGAAAAACAAATCGATGTGACGAAGTTGGAAAGCTTAAAAACCGATTTGTATATCTGGCAAATGAACTTGAAGATCAAAAGCTCCAACAAAGCCGTATTATAGCCTCAATTTCACACGATATTAAAACACCGCTTACTTCAATCATGGGGTATGCAGAACGATTGAACAAAGGAAATTTAAGTGCAGAACGAATGAAACGATATACGGAGACCATCTATGACAAGTCAATGGTGATTAAGGAGCTTATTGATGAGTTTGATCATTACTTAAATTATAATTTGGGAAGTTCACTCCATAAAAAGAAGATGAGTGTAAAGCAATTAGAGGAACATTTACGTCAAGATTATGAGTTAGAACTAAGTGAAATTGGCGTTGAGTTTAAGGTTGAAAATATGTGTCAGGATGAGCTTCTTGAGATTGATTATGGAAAAATCCGACGTGTATTTGGAAATATTATCGACAATAGCATCAAGCATATGAAGGAATCAACCATCAAGCGGATACAGATTAAGATTCAATCACAGGCAAAGGGGGTTTTGATTTCGATTGCTGATACAGGATGTGGGGTAAAAGAGACAGAATTGGAGCAGATTTTCAAGCCACTTTATACGTCAGATCAAAGTCGGAAGGTAGCAGGGCTTGGTTTATCTATTTGTCAAAGCATTATCGGTGCTCATGGAGGACGAATTTGGGCCACAAATGGAAGGGAAAGTGGACTGGTGATTCATTTTACGCTAAATAAGTCCTAAATCCTCTTAAAATCAGTTGACTGTTATATGATACAATGATTTGAAAGGGGGAGTGTTAATGTGGATATTATATGCGATAGGATCAGCCTTTTTTGCCGGTGTAACGTCCATTTTAGCTAAAATTGGAATACAACAAACAGATTCTAATGTGGCGACAGCTATAAGGACTGTGGTTGTTCTAGTGTTTTCTTGGTTTATGGTCTTTATCGTGGGCTCTTTTCAAACGATATCAGAGATTAGCCTAAAAACGTTACTATTTTTAATTTTATCGGGATTAGCAACTGGTGGATCATGGCTTTGTTATTTTAAAGCATTGCAACTGGGGGATGTCAATAAAGTGACGCCAATTGATAAATCAAGTACAGTTTTAACGATGATTTTAGCATTCATTTTCTTAGGAGAAAGGTTAAGTATAACGAAGCTTCTAGGAATGATTGGAATCGGTGTTGGAACCTATTTAATGATTATGAAAAAGGAAGATATCCAAAAAGAGGTTAGTAATCGTCGTTGGATGTTTTATGCCATTTTATCGGCTATTTTGGCTAGTTTAACTGCAATCTTAGGAAAGGTTGGAATTATCGGTGTTGAATCAAATTTAGGAACCGCAATTCGAACCATTGTCGTGCTAATCATGGCATGGATTATCGTCTTCGTAACCCATAAACAACATGAGGTGAAGCATATTGATTCAAAAAGTTGGTTCTTTATTGTACTGTCTGGGATAACAACTGGCTTATCGTGGCTTTGTTATTACAAAGCACTGCAAGAAGGAGACGCAAGTCTCGTCGTTCCAATCGATAAATTAAGTATTCTGGTAACCATCGGATTTTCTTATATGTTTTTAAAGGAAAAGTTAACGAAAAAATCTGCAAGTGGGTTAGTCATCATGGTGGGTGGCACCTTCATTTTACTCATATAAAAAGGTGATCAAGGATTGGTATAAAAATAAATCCTCTTCTGATCCACACATAGCTACTTGAAAGTTAATAATAGAAAAGTTCCTGTTTGTGGGCAACGCCAATGCTAAATCTATTGTTATTTTATAGATTTCAATTTGTTGTGGACGTAAGATTGTTGTATAATAATCTTACATCTTGAATGAAGCGAAGTGAGGCCAAAATATGAAGACGCGTTATTATACTAATTTTGAATTTTATTATGATGAAGATACAATGGATCTACCACAATCCGTGCTAGAAAGTGAACAGTTGTCACCTGCAGCTAAAAATATTTATATTTTCTTTGTTTATTTGATTACGGAACAGGTCGAAGATATTTTAGGAACGTTACAAAATTTAGAAGAAGCCAAGCATGACTTAGAGCCAGGATTAGCCGAATTATTGGCTTGCGGGTTAATTATTAAAGAAGTTCAAAAAAATGAGGCGGGAGAAGAGGAGTTACATTATATTGTGACGAAAGAATTCCAAGCATAAAAAGGGTATTTCTAGGTAGAAATACCCTTTTTTCTATGTATATAGGAACATGAAATAAATCATGAATATGATGGGAGGGTGTGAAATGATGAGATGGGGAATCATTGCAACGTGGTATTTTTCAAAAGAGGGAGTTCGGTTGGCGGCGAATCTTTTAAGTGAGGGAAAAACAGCAGATGAAGCGGTTAAAGTAGCGATTAATGATGTAGAGAATAATCCACGTTATAAATCGGTTGGATATGGGGGATTGCCAAACGAAGAAGGTGTTTGTGAGTTTGACGCAGGGTGGATGAATGGAAATACGTTGAGTTTTGGAGCTGTGGGAGCAGCTCGAGATATAAAAAATGTAATTGATGTAGTGAAGAAGTTATCGGATGAAGAGGTAAATGTTTTTTTAGTTGCAAATGGAGCAGAAAAATATGCGCATGTTGAAGGCTTTGAAAAGCGAAATATGTTAACGAAAAAAGCTAAAGATGAATTTTTAGCTCGTCAGTTGTTAATGAAAAATGTTGACTTAACACCGTATGATGGACATGACACAGTGAGTATGGTTGGCGTTGATTCTAATCAGACAGTTATTTCAGCAACGTCAACAAGTGGTTTGTTTATGAAAAAAACAGGCCGAGTGGGGGATTCTCCAATTATTGGATCGGGGTATTATGCAGATAGTGAAGTAGGGGGAGTGGCAGCAACAGGACTTGGCGAAGAGATTATGAAAGGATGCTTATCATATGAGGTGGTGAGGTTAATGGAAGAAGGTTGTAGTCCAATGGAAGCATGTGCCCAGGCACTGAAACGCTTTGAAAATAAACTGATGAGAAAGCGTGGGACAGTTAGTTCTATGAGTCTTATGGCAATGAATAGGGAAGGTCAGTGGGGCGTTGCAACAAATGTAGAGTTTACGTTTGTCGTGGCTACCCAGCAACACCCTTTAAAAACATATGTTGATCAAGTTCTAAATCAAAATTTAGTCATTGAAGAAGTAGAAGATGTGTCTAAATGGATGATGCAAGAGGAACATCAATTAGAGGGTGAATGAATTGAAACTAAGAAGTCACCTATCAAAAAAAAAGACATAGACTATTCTAGCAAGATTGGAGGGATAGAAATGGAATACTCTAATATTAGAATTGTTAATGTTGGAGCAGATGATGCACTCGGCTGGACAACGATTAATGAAGGACCGAATAGTATCCAAGTTCCAACAGGAACTCAGGATTCATGGAATGCTCAAAGTCAGCCTTTTAATTCGAATGTATGGCCAGGGCAAGTACTACCACCACCTAATATGCCACCTTATGGACCACCGATGATGGGCCCATCTTATAATCAACCACCAAAACAAAGTGAAGCACCTAAGTCACCACCGCCAAATTTTACGCCACAACAAAGCCAGGCTAAACCATTTGCCATTGATCCGGGTGGTATTGCAAATTGTCTATATCGATATGTCTATATTTGGCCAACAGGTAGCCATGGTCGTGGGTACTGGGTGTATTTCACTTATGTCGGACATAAAAGTATTGCAGGGTTTAGATGGAATGGTCGGTACTGGGTGTATGGTGGAATCGATTTAAGAAGAATTGAATCTTTTCAGTGTTATTGAAAGAAGACATGCTAAAAAAGCATGTCTTTTTTAAATTTCATGGTAATATATAACAAAATAATGAGGGTAGTAAGATGTTAATGAAACCGAAAAAATAAAACAAAGGAGATAAGTGACAACCATTAGTTTATCCTAGGGGGGAGGAGATGAGAATCTTTGTTGGAAGCTTTTTGAGATGAAAGCATCAAAGTGATTTTTAATTGTATCGGTGGTGATAATCTCATCAAATGATTACCGTATATATATAAGTCAAGATAAGTTTTTCACACTTGGAAAACTTTTAACTGGACTATAGTTAGCTCTAAGTATCAAAAAGACTTCAGGACTGAGATTAATTTATAATAGTGAAATACATTTCTGCTTGTATATAGATTTTGAGATCATTAAAAAGAATCCTAAAATTTTGATTGGTCATTCTGATACAACAATTGGTCACTTAATGTGTTTTAAGGCAGGTCTTTCTAGCTTTTATGGACCGAGTTTACTCGCAGAATTTGCAAAAAATGGTG
>NZ_JAGAVR010000059.1:0-23728 GCF_017941855.1 Turicibacter sp.
GAAGCAATTGAAGAATATATTGACTACTATAATCATAAACGAATCAAAAGAAAATTGGCTGGCATGAGTCCAGTTCAATACCGAATTCATACCAGCCAATTGGCTGCTTAATATTTAGTTCAACTTTTTGGGGTCACTACACACTCTTGTCCCTTTTTTTATCTGAATCGCATATTAGCATAACCACCTTGCACAGAGACTACCCGGTACCCCAAAGGTTCTAGCATCATACAGGCTCGATAACTTTCACTCCCACTATCGCAAATTAAAAAGTAGGTTGAATTCAGCGTTAAAAATTTTTCGGGGTACATGACAATCGATTGATATGGAATATTAACTGCACCAGGAATATGAAACTCCGAAAATTCATAGGGAGATCTTATATCAATGACAATTGGTTTTTGCTTACTACTACCCATAAGTTGAGAAAGCTGACTAGGACTAATTATTTTAGGCATCTTTTTATCCTCCTTTATAAGTTTCTAGTAAATCTTTTTTAATACCCTCATCCGTTAAACTGCTATTTTATAGGAATTTAAAAAATGATATACTTACTGTATATATTATGAGGGGAAGGGTGAGGGTGTCATATGCTTTTACAATTAAAACAATTATACGGGGAACAATGTATCGTTGACGAAATTCCAGACTATCCAAATGACTATTATTGGTATAAAGATGATCAAAATCACCTCATCGGTATCAAAAAAGGGATCTCAAAACAAGAGAAAAAATTACTAGGGGTTATGCTTGAAGAGGTTGTAGGCGTTGATTTTAATCAACAAATCAAATTATTGTGGCTAGAATTACTGTTACACAATAAAAAAAGTTTATTAGACATGATTCAAAAAGACGGAAATGAAATTAGATTTATCTTCTTTGCCCACCATTTTGATGGTGATACTAAACTAGAGTTTGATGAACTTATCAAAGAATTAAATGAAAAATGTATTGTCCTCTTTTTAAGCCGTGAGTTTGGTGTCATTATCGATTTTCAAACAAAAGAAGAACATAATCTAGAAGAACTCGCACAAGCGATTCAACAAGACTTCTATCACAACATTAATTTTTATCAATCAGACTGTTATTTAGTTGATTCAAACATTTCGCAGGCCTTTTTGAATGAATATGAACTTTATAAAAAATATCGAAATACGACTAAGTTGACGGTTAGTTCACACGATTTACTACTACAATATATGATTCAAAATTTAAATCTATACGAAGGCTATTCCCATTTTGTCGAGAAGTTTAACAAAATCCCCTATGACTTATTAGAAGTTGCTAAAGTTTATATGGAAAACAACTTTAATATATCCGTTGGTGCCAAGATGATCTATATGCATCGCAATACGTTCATGAACAAACTTGAACGATTTATCCAATTAAGTGGACTCAATATTAAAGAATTCCATGATGCTTTGATTGCCTATGTCATCATTAATCAAATGGAAAAAAACACTTAAACTGTCATCTTGTATGACGGTTTTTTTCATCAAATTTGGAGTAGATGAGAAGCTTTTAGTTGTCTAGAATCCCGTTGATGTCATAGATCATAGAATCGAGATTTAATAGTGTGTTCGACGACATCAAGGAATAGCTTAGCTTTTAATTTGCGATGTAAAATTAAAGGTTTAGAGCCCCTTATACACTTTGCACAATTTATGTATGCGTTTTATGTGCAGTTTGTTTATTGATAAAAAATCGTTTTCATTCTATAATTTAACTATCACATGAGGGAGGAATTAAAAATGGCTGAAATTAAATTAAAAAATATTTACAAAATCTATGAGAACAATCCAAATCCATCGGTAACTGACTTCAATTTAGATATCGCGGACCGCGAATTTATCGTATTCGTTGGACCATCTGGATGTGGGAAATCTACTACTTTACGTATGATCGCAGGGTTAGAAGAAATTTCTAAAGGGGAATTCTATATTGATGGTGTGTTAATGAATGACGTAGCACCAAAAGATCGTGATATCGCGATGGTATTCCAATCTTACGCGTTATATCCACATATGAATGTATATGATAACATGGCATTCGGATTAAAATTACGTAAAATTCCTAAAGATGAAATCGACCGTCGAGTTAAAGATGCTGCTCGAATCTTAGGTCTTGAACAATATTTAGATCGTAAACCAAAGGCGTTATCAGGGGGACAACGTCAACGTGTTGCTTTAGGGCGTGCAATCGTTCGTGATGCAAAAGTATTCTTAATGGATGAGCCATTATCAAACTTAGATGCTAAATTACGTGTTGCCATGCGTTCAGAAATCATTAAATTACATGAGCGTTTAGCAACAACTACTATCTACGTAACACATGACCAAACAGAAGCGATGACAATGGCGTCTCGTATCGTTGTTATGAAAGACGGAGTTATCCAACAAATCGGTTCTCCAAAAGAAATCTACGATAACCCAGCAACTGTATTCGTTGGAGGATTCATCGGTTCACCTGCTATGAACTTCATCCACGGTAAAGTAGCTAACGGATATTTCGTAGCTGACAACCAAAAATTCCGTATTCCTGAAGGAAAATACAATATGTTAAAACAAAAAGGATACGATAATAAAGAAATCATCTTCGGTATTCGTCCAGAAGATATTCATGATGAGCCAATCGTAACTGATACTTACGAAGAAGCAAAATATATTGCTGAAATCGAAGTTGCTGAGTTACTTGGACATGAATCAATCCTTTACACTAATTTAGCGGGACAACAATTAGTTGCTAAAGTAGATGCTCGTTCAGATATCCGTATGGGAGATAAATTAGAAGTTGCTTTAGATATGAACAAATGTCACTTCTTCGATGTTGACACTGAAAAAGCTATTCGTTAATCGAAGTTTAAAAAATAATATATACACACACTTTAAAGCTGTATCTTGAATAAGATACAGCTTTTTTTGTCTCTTCATCCTAAATCTAATCGGACTTTTAAAGGATTGAAAATATCTTCTGATAGAATGAAGTTTTGATTAGAAAATGGTGGGAGAATTTGATTGATTTATCTTGTACATTATTATTAACTTAAAATAATCAATGATCAAGAGAGTAGAAGTAGAGCATATCTAACAGCGAGTAGGGGGATGAGAGCCTAAAAGTGATTCTATTTTGAAGCGCACTTGTGAGAGTTTATCTGAACTAAGAGTAGGATAAGACGCCTACCTGCGTTAAGGGTTAGAGGGAAACATATTTTGTTATATGTTTAACTGGAGTGGTACCGCGGTCTTAATCGTCTCTAGAATTAATAGTCTAGAGGCGTTTTTTTTATTTTATTAATAAAACAACAAATGGAAATATTTGGTTGACAAACAGAGGTGAATCCTGTATGTTAGTAATAACTTAAAAAAATCGATGATCAAGAGAGTAAGGGTAGAGGGAACTTAACAGCGAGTAGGGAATGGTGAAAGCCTACAGGAACATCTATTCTGAAGCGCACTTGTGAGAGCTTATCTGAACCAAAAAGTAGGATAAGACGCCTGCCTGCGTTAAAGGTTAAAGGGAAACATATTTTGTTATATGTTTAACTGGAGTGGTACCGCGGTCTTAATCGTCTCTAGAATTAATAGTCTAGAGACGATTTTTTTTATTCTTCAAGGGCCCTGAAGATAAAAAAACAAAAAGATGAACTTAAGGGAGAGATGAACAATGAAAAAAATGATTAAAGGTTTAGTCTTTATAGGAATATGCTTATCAGTACTGGGTGGATGTGCACAAAGTTCAAATGAAACGAGTCGATTCGATAAAATAAAAGAAACTAAAAAAATAACCATGGCGACAAGCCCAGATTATGCACCTTATGAATTTATTGATCCAACAAAGTCAGGATCGGAACAATATGTAGGAGCAGACATTGAACTTGGAAAATATATCGCACAAAAATTAGGTGTTGAATTAGAATTGAAGATTATGGATTTTAGTGCTGTTTTAGCTGCCATTAGTGAGGGAAAAGCTGATATGGCGATTTCAGGACTAGGATATAAGCCTGAACGTGCAGAAGCAATGGAGTTTAGTGAGGCCTATAATACATCTGAAGATGGAGACGGTGATGGATTTTTAATTCGTGCAGAAGATGTCGAAAAATATAAAACATTAGAAGATTTTAATGGAGTTAGTATTGCAGCTCAAAGTGCTTCATTACAAGAAGGATATGTTAAAGACCAATTACCAAATGCCCAAATTAATACCATTGCCTCTCTTTCAGATGGTGTCTTACGTGTTCAAAGTGGAAAGTCAGACGCGTTAGCTATCTCATATTCAACAGGAGAGCAGTATGTGAACGCCAATAAAGATTTAGTCATGAGTTCTGTCTTGTTTGAAGGAAATGATTCAGAAGGAACCATGATTGGAATTGTTAAAGGGGAAACAGAATTAGTCGAAGCCATCAATGAAATCATCCAAGAGGTAAAAGAACAAGGATTATATCAACAATGGGAAGAGGCGTATATAGCCTATGCTAAAAGCTTAGGAATTGAATAAGACGCATTAAGGAGGAGTGTGAGAACATGGTTCAAGATATGATTAAAATTTTAGATCAGTACTGGTATGTCTTTTTAGAAGGGCTAGGGGGAACGTTAAGTCTAGCTGCTATCACGGTTTTCTTTGGAATGATTTTCGGGGCAGTTCTTGCCATCATTAAGTTATCAAAATCAAAAATTGTTCAATTCATTTCAACCGCTTATATCGAAATTATTAGGGGAACACCTTTACTGTTACAACTTTATTTCTTTTGGTTATTTTTGCCGAAATACTTACCATTTGAAATCTCAGATTGGACTTGTATTGTCATTGCCTTAGTTATTAACAGCAGTGCCTATGTTGCCGAAATTATCCGTGCCGGAATTCAAGCGGTTGACAAAGGACAGATGGAGGCTGCTAAAAGTCTTGGAATGAGTGATGTCCATATGATGACTCGCATCATCTTCCCACAAGCCGTTAAAAATATTTTACCAGCGCTTGGGAATGAATTTATCATGATGGTCAAAGAAACATCACTCGCATCAGTCTTCTTTATCAACGATTTAATGACCTCGTATCAAATGATAAAATCGGCCACATTCAAACCGATTGCACCACTTATGATTACCGCGGTCATCTATTTTATTGTCACATTTAGCTTATCAAAAGTAGTTAAAGCGATGGAAGGGAGATTGAGTGTCAGTGATTAAAGTTGAAAAATTAAGTAAATCATTTGGAGATTTAAAAGTATTAGATGAAATTACCGAAGAAATTCATCAAGGGGAAGTGGTATCCATCATAGGTCCGAGCGGCAGTGGAAAAAGTACATTTTTACGTTGCTTAAATCTACTTGAAAAGCCGAGTAGTGGGCGCGTTATCTTTGAAGGAACCGATATAACAGATAAAAAAGTAAACATCGATTTACACCGTCAAAAAATTGGGATGGTCTTTCAACATTTTAACGTCTTTCCTCATTTAACTGTCCTTGAAAATATTACGATTACGCCAAGGCTTGAAAAGAAAGTTCCAAAAGCAGAAATTGAAGCCAAAGCATTAGGATTATTAAAAAAAGTTGGGCTTGAAGAAAAAGCAAATGAATACCCACGAAAATTATCAGGGGGACAAAAACAACGTCTAGCAATTGTTCGTGCCCTTGCGATGGACCCAGATGTCATTTTATTTGATGAACCAACGAGTGCACTCGATCCTGAGATGGTAAAAGAAGTCCTTGAGGTGATTAAAGATTTAGCCGTGAATGGAATGACGATTGTCATTGTGACGCATGAGATGGGATTTGCTAAACAAATTAGTGATCGTGTGCTATTTATGGATGGGGGCAATATTTGCGAACAAGGAACGCCACAGCAAATTTTTGATAACCCACAACATCCACGTACGCAAGCCTTTTTAAGTAAAGTGCTATAGGGGGGATTTAATGTTAACGACGTTTAAATATGATCATTATTATTTATATGATGAATTAAAAGATTGTCTTAAGATATTACAAGATAAATATCCTCATTTAATGAGTGTCGAATCCATTTGTGAAACAGATGAACAAAAACAAGTCTTTGCCGTGACGCTCACGAATCAAAACACAGGGGCGCCACATACGAAGCCTGCCTTTTATATGGATGGTAATCATCATGCAGGTGAAGTAACAGGTTCCATGGCCGCGATGCATACGATTGATTATCTAGTGACAAATGAAAGCCCATTACTAAATGATTATACGGTATATGTTATTCCACGTATGTCACCAGATGGAGCGGAAGCCTATTTAACCAGTGCAGAGAAACTTCGCTCAGTGAATCGAAATTATCCGTATGAGGAAAAAGAAGCGGGATTGCATCCTAGTGATCTAGATGGTGATGGTGTCATTCGTTTAATGCGTGTTAAATCACCGTATGGTGCTTGGAAAATTTCAAGTGATGATTCACGAATCATGATTAAGCGCCAGCCGGATGAGGTGAATGGAGATTTTTATAACGTTTATCCTGAAGGGGAAATTGTTGGATTTGATGGGATCAATATTAAACTAGCTAAAAATAAATGGGGGCTTGATTTTAATCGAAATTATCCATTTGGATGGTTCCCAGATGCCCGTCAACCGGGTTCAGGGAAATATCCACTTTCAAATCCTGAAAATAAAGCGGTGGCTGACTTTATTATTAACCATTCGAATATTAGCTTAGCTTCAACGCTTCATACGAGTGGAGGAATGATTATCTATCCACCTGGGATACATCCTGAAAAAAAAGCTCATCCCTTTGATATGAAGTTATATAAAACGATTGGAAAAATGGGAACAGATGAAACAACGTATCCATGCTACAACATTTTTGATGCTTTCTTGACAGATACTGTTAATTATTCATCAGGTGCCTTTGATGATTGGTGCTACTTTACCCAAGGAATTTTAACTTATACCGTTGAACTATGGGATATGAAAAAGCACGCCGGAATTTCCCATACTTGGCCACGCATTGCCCATCAAGAGGTTGAAAAAGAGCTGGAAGATTATAAAAAGCAACTGGCGTGGATTGATACGAATGTTTCAAAAGAAGCAGGATTTAAGGAATGGACAAAGATTAATCATCCGCAACTCGGTGAAGTTGAAATAGGTGGATGTGATTTCAAATATACGATGCAAAACTGTCCGCCACATCTACTTCAGACCGAGATAGAAAACAACACCAAATTTATGTTGCGTCAAATTGCGACGCTTCCAAAATTAGTTTTTGCATCTGTAGAGGTGATTCAAGTAGCTCCCAATCTTTATCAAATGGAAGTCGTTGTTTCAAATCAAGGCTATCTTCCAACCTATGTTTGTGAACAAGCTAAAACGGTGAAAGTTGATCAACCAGTCACTGTTTCATGTGTTGGAGAAGTTAAATTGATAAACAGTGAAGAAACTCAGACCATCGGCCATCTAGAAGGATTTTCAGGAATTAAAACAGAGTATAGCTATGATGGAATTCAGACCGAGAATCATGCCCCTATTTTGAAAAAAGTAACGTGGTTGATTCAAGCTAAGACAGGGACCACCGTTACCTTAATAGCTACTCAACCTAAAGCAGGACGAATTGAAAAAAGCATGTCCTTATAGAATAAAAAATACCGTGAAGCAGCGCCTCACGGTATTTTTTATTTTGTTGACTCACGTTCGATGAGTTCAACAGGTAATGTAATATGTAATTGTTCAATCGGTTCCTTTTTAATTAACTTAAATAAGGTTTCAGCAGCGATTTCTCCCATTGATTGAATCGGTTGGGCAATAGTTGTAATCGTTGGATCGGTAAATTCACAGATGCTGATGTTATCATATCCAACAATTTGAACATCTTCTGGGACTGAACGTCCTAATTTTTTTAAACAACGCATCGCACGCGCTGCAATGATGTCACTTCCAGCAAAGATTCCATCAATTTGAGGATGCGTAATTAAAAATTTATAAATTTCTGAGGTATTATCTGTTGAAAAATCAAGCTCTACCGTATGGACACGAATATAGGGATCACGGTTCATCGTCTCTAAAAAGCCATTACAACGTTCATTCGCAGGTGCAACTGTTGATGGACCTCGGAATTGAACGATATTTTTACATCCGAGTGACATGAGTCGATTGGCTGCTAAAATTCCTCCCATATAATTATCGGCTGTAACAGATGGGATATCTTTACTGATAATACGATCCAGTGCGACAATTGGAATATCTAAATTAGTATAAGAAGCGATATCCGGTGAATTTGAGCATAAAATTAGACCATCAATTTTATTGGTTGAGAATATTTGTAAATATTCTTTTTCACGATCAATACTCTCCTTTGAAGTACATAGCATTGTTTTATAGCCATGATGTAAAATAACCTCTTCCATCCCTGAAATCATGTCGTTGAAAAATTCATTCTTTAAATCAGGAATAATAACTCCAATAATTTTTGATGATTTTCGATAAAGTGAACGGGCAATTTCATTTGGAACGTAATTTAATTCTTCGATTGCCTTCATTACAAGCTCTTTTGTATGTTCATTAACGTAACCTTTACTATTAATAACACGAGAAACGGTCGCGACTGATACATTCGCAAGCTTTGCTACGTCTTTAATATTTGCCAAATTTGCCACCCCTAAAACTATTTATGTAATCGTTAACCTATCCCTTAATTATAAAGACGTGAGCTGTTAATGTCAATCATCGTCTCGATGTAAAACGCTAAAATTAGGAAATAAACGACTTATTTACCCATTTTTGGGACTTCCAACGAATGGTGAAGACCAGTCCTCGGAAACACTCATCCACTGCAAATGCAATCCAAATACCAGCTAATCCAAGACCAAACCAAATCCCAAGAACATAAGCGACTGGAATACAAATGACCCACATCCCAACAATCCCTAAAATAAATGGATAATTAATATCTCCCGCTGCTTTTAAAGCATTCGTTAAGACAAGATTTGTTGCACGACCAATTTCTAAGAATACATTAATTAATAAAAGCGTGTGTCCAAGACTTAGAATATTTGCATCACTTGTAAAAATTCCAAATAAAAAATCACTGCCTAAGTAACAAATAATTGAAAGTCCAAGTGAGACGGATACGGCTAATCTCTGCGTTTTAAATGTCTGATGCGAAACCTCATCTGTTTTTTTCTCACCAATCAAATAGCCTACTAACACTTGATTTCCTTGAGCAATTGCTAAACTGAATAAATAAACAAACATCGAAATATTCCCCGTATAAACACGCGTTGTAATCGCTAGTGTTCCAAGCATGGAAACAAAGGAAATAATAATGACTTGTGATGTTGAATAAGCAAGTTGTTCAAGAGCTGATGGGACTCCGATTTTTAAAATATTTTTAACATCTTGAAGTGGCCAAGATTTGAAGAAGTGTGTTGAAAATTTGAACTCAATTTTACGATAAATAATCACAGCAATCAAGACAACCGTTACGAATCGACTAAATACCGTTGAAATAGCGACTCCAACCGGTCCTAGTTCTTTGACCCCAAACAATCCATAGATAAATAGGGCATTCCCACAAATATTAATCAGATTGGCAATTAACGTAATAATCATGGAATGTTTCGTATACCCAAAGCTTCGTAAGATGCCACTTAAGACCGGTTGAATGGCCATTAAAAATAAAAAGCTTCCAATAATTTTCGTATAATTAAGCGTTATATCCATAATTTCAAGTGGCGTATTCATGAATGTTAAAATATATTTTGAACACGTAATCATCACAACACTTAAAATAATACCAATCAAAAAGTTGGCCCCAATCGAAACGATTGAGACCTCGCATGCCTTCGTTTGATTTTTGGCTCCTAAATTTTGTGATACTAAGATAATCGTTCCCGCTGCCACAAAGTTGAACATCACCCCAATCAAGTTAATGACTTGATTCGACATTCCAACAGCGGCTACTGCATTATCCGAATAGGCGCTTAACATGAAGGTATCGACCATTCCCATAAGCATGAACAGTGTCAACTCAATGAAAATAGGCCACGATAATTGAAATAATGATTTTTTTTCAAATGACATAACTTTCCCCCCTAAAGCCAGTTACTATTTAACTGGCACTAATAATAGGGCAGAAAGAGGTGCTATTTTTACCCTATTTTTAATGATCATTTCCTCATCAGTCATAAGGTTACGATACATTTGATTCATCGTAGTTGGAACACTAACTGATTTTGCCTCATCTTGATTATTTAAAATCACATAGATTTCTTCGTCTTTGAAAACTTTTTTGAAGATGATCACATTCTCTTTATCATTTGTTTCAATCCACTGTAATTCATGAGAACGCATCGCCGGATAGTTTTTACGAATGCGAATTAATTGTTTTAAATAATCATACATTTCACGATCTTGTTTTTCTTCATCCCAAATCATACAACGACGGCATAGTGGATCCGCTCCACCATCTAAACCAATTTCGCCACCATAATAAATACAAGGTGAACCGGTTTGTGTCATTTGGAAGGTATAAGCTAATAACGCTTTTGCTTTATTACCTTCGCAAGTCGTTAATAAACGCGTTGTATCGTGACTATCTAGTAAATTAAAAGCCACTTCATTTACATTGTGAGCGTAGTCTGTATAAATCTTATTAATCGCTACTTTAAACTCAGATGGCTTCATTCGATCTTTTGCAATAAACTCGAGCATCGCGTCTGTTAATGGATAATTCATAACGGCATCAAATTGATCACCATTTAACCAAGGTTGAGAATCATGCCAAATCTCACCTAAGATATAGACATCATCCTTGATTTCACGAACCGCTTTTCTAAATTCACGCCAGAATGCATGATCGACTTCATTAGACACATCTAAACGCCATCCATCAATGTCAAATTCACGAACCCAATAACGCCCAACTTCTAAGAAATAATCTAACACTTCTGGATTTTCTGTATTTAACTTTGGCATATTCTCACAAAATGCGAAAGCATCATAATTTAATCCATTAGGTTGTAAAATTTCATCAAAATCTTCTTCAATTAATGGGAACTTACGAATATGGAACCAGTCTTTGTATTCTGATTTTTCACCATTTTTCACAACATCTTGCCATTGTGGGAAATTCCAACCGCAGTGATTGAAGACAGCATCTAACATAATACGAATCCCACGGGCATGTGCTAACTCAACAAATTGTTTGAATAATTCTTTTGTTCCAAATTGAGGATCAATTTCAAAGTAATCTTCCGTATCATATTTGTGAGTTGATGGTGATTTAAAAATCGGGCAGAAGTAGATTCCTGTAATTCCTAAATCCTCAATATGATCTAAGTGATCGATAATTCCTTGAATATCGCCTCCAAAGAACGTATCGTATTTTGGATCAACAGATCCCCATTCGACTACATTTTTAGGATCAATTGAAGCATCTCCATTTGCAAAACGTTCAGGGAAGATTTGATACCATACGGTTTCTTTTACCCAAGCAGGAGCATTGAAAACATCAATACCATTTAAGAATGGGAAGCAGAAGAAGTTTCCTAAGTTTTCAAAGTGTGTTTTTTCCTCAGTCATATCTGAATCTTTTGCTTTATTAGTTAAATTAACAATTTTCTTTTCCCCAAATAAAATTTGTTCTTTATCTGACTCTAAAACGAAAGCATAACGCATACGTCTAAACTCTGGGCTGACAGCCGCAATCCAATAATCAAATAATTCAGTTGATGCTTCTTTTTTCATTTCAACGGTTTTTGACATCCAACCACTAGCACCTTCAGCGTTTAAGTTTCCGCCACCACCACCAGCAACCCAGTGATAAGGATCTCCGAAAATAACCTCTGCGCGTTCTACTTCATCTTTAGCCGTACGAATACGAAGGTGAATGGTCTTTTTATCGTATGCGTAAGCATAGTTTTGTTTTGGTCGATGATAAATTGCATGATAGTTCATTAAAATTTCACTCCTTTTTATTATAAAACTGTTCAATGTTATCCCCTCAATTGAATATATATTTAATAATCATTGAATTCAGTTATTAAATCGCATCCATTTTATTGGCTACGTTTTCATTATGCCACCTTAGCAATTGAATTTCAATGAGTTTTTGAAACGTTTCACCTGTGTAACCGGTTTTCTAAATTGGAAACAATAAAATTCAGGAAGTGACAATTAACGACACAATGAACTAAGGGAGGAAAAGAAGTAAAATATGAGGCGACGTCGAAGAAGAAAACGATATTATATTAATCTAAAAAAATGGAGAAGAATAGGCATCGCGGTTTTAGTTGGATGGGGAATTTATGTTAGTTTAACCTTTATGTATCAGAATCTATATCCCGTTGTCATGACTTATGCGAAGGCTCAAACGACAAATATCGCCACCTTAATTATTAAGGAAGGCATTGCGCAAAGCGAACTCGTCAACTTCAAAATAGATGAAGTCATTAAATTTAAAGAAAATGATGAGGGACTCGTCAGTAGCATCATCGTCAATACACCTGTTTTGAATCGCTTGCTCGTTTCAACTACCCAGCAAATAGAAGAGAAATTACTGCTCGTGGAGAGTGGTGACTTAACTGAACTTGGTTTGGATGCTATCTATGGGGGACCTTATGAAGATGGCGTCTTGATTAATATTCCATGGGCGGCGGCCTTTAATTTGTCGCTGTTTCATGATATTGGTCCAAGTTTTCCGGTGAGTGTTAAGCTAAATGGAAGTACTGTAACTGACATTGTAACAGAAGTTAAACCATACGGAATCAATAATGCCTTACTTGAAATTTTATTAAAAGTAGATGTCAAATTAGAGGTCTTATTACCGTTTAAATCGGATGAAGTCACTGTCTCAGTTTCAAGTCCACTGGTATTAAAAATGATTACGGGACAAACACCACAATACTATTACATTGGAAATAGTTCGGCATCACCAATGAATCCAATTTCGGGTAGTACAGATACTTCATCTAGCAACTCAAATACGCAAACACCAGTACCAAATCCATCACCTGAACAAAGTGTAGCAGAGGGAATGGAAAACCTTTTATTAGAATAACCTAACAAAAGCCGTATTTTTAAACTGAAAAAATACGGCTTCTGACATAAAAATTAACTTTAATCATGATTTATGATAAAATAACTATTAATAGACTAGGAGGTAGTGAGGTGAAAAAAGTGAGCCGATATCGTTATAAATTAGTGAAATCCCATCTAGTGGAATTTGAAGAAGAATTATTTTATCAAAAATTAACTGAAATTTTAGAAAAATACGATGTAATTGTGGGGGATTTTTCAGGAGGCCAATTACGTTTAAAAGGCTTCTATTATAACGAGCGCAAAAATGTTCCACTGGAATTAAAATGTATCACGATTCCAGAATATTTAACAGAATATTGCGTTTATGGATGCCCCTATTATGTATTAGAAAAAATCACCGTTCAACCTGAAACTGCAACTGAATAATAAATGAGATAGACAACGAGGAAGATAGCATGTATAAAGGATATTTAATCGACTTAGATGGAACAGCTTACCGAGGATGTGAGGTCATAAACGAAACGTTACAATTTGTAAAAAAACTTCATGAAAAGCAAATTCCGTATTTATTTTTAACAAATAACAGTTCTAAAACACCAGACATGGTGGCAGACGTCTTACAAAAACATGGTTATCCTGTCACAAAAGAGCAGATTTACACACCATCTATGGCAACGGCTCAATATATTTATGAGCAAAATCCAAATGCCAAGGTTTATATGATTGGTGAAATTGGTCTTGAAACAGCTTTGCTTGAAAAAGGACTGACGTTAACATCTGAGCAACCAGACTATGTTGTTATTGGACTTGATCGTGACATTAACTATGAAAAGTATGGATTAGCTTGTCTTGGAATTCGACAAGGGGCAACTTTCATTTCAACGAATGGCGATGTTGCCATTCCAACTGAGCGTGGATTGATGCCAGGTAATGGTGCCTTAACATCTGTTATTACCGTTTCTACGGGTGTTGATCCTATTTTTATTGGGAAGCCAGAGCGTATCATCATGGAAAAAGCCCTTGAGATGATTAAGGTTCCAAGGCAAGAAGTGGCCATGATTGGTGATAACTATTTTACAGACATTTTAGCTGGAATTAATGCTAATATTCCAACCATCTATATTGAAGGGGGCGTTTCACTTCGTGAAGAAGTCATGAGTTACGACGCTAAGCCAACCCATATTTTAAAAGACCTATCAGAATTTAATATTTAAAAAAAGGCCCAAGGGCCTTTTTTTTAGTCTTCATCAAAATAAGTTCCACAGCAGACCTTCGTTGTTTTTCCTGATGCCAAAAGATGATCGTTTAAATCCCACTTAACTTCTAAAATTCCACCAGGTAAGTACACCTTGATGATTTCATTAGGAAGCACTTGTCGTCTAACAACGGCACTCGCAACCGCAGCAGCCGTATTCGTTCCACACGCGCCTGTAAAACCAGCTCCACGCTCATAAGTTGTTAATTTTAATTCGTGATCATTTATGACAGTTAACATTCCAACATTGACATCGTAACGCTTTGATAAGCGCCCCATTTCCTCGTAAAAGGTATGATGATCTTCATCCGTGTATATAATAAAATGAGGATTTCCCATCGAAATCATATCCACCATCCAAATGCCGAATGATGTTTCAATTTCTTTACAATACTTTGTGACATCACTTTTAAGGCTCAGTGGTTCATAAGGTTCAGTTAACATATGTGCAAGTCCTAAGTCTACTGTGATGACATCTTTATCATGTGTTAACGTGGAAATATTAGCATCTGTTTCGACTAAGATTTGATCTTGATTAAAACGGTCAATTTCCATTAAATATCGACCTATGAGCCGTAATCCATTTCCGCATGTTTTAGCTCTAGATCCATCTTTATTATAAATCATCATTTTTACATCTGCTATATCAGAGGGGGTTAAAATGATGATACCGTCCGATAAAATTCCGGTACTTGCATCCGTTATTTTAAGTGCTAATTGTGACCAGTCCATATTACTTTTAGGTTGTTCTAGCAGGTTGATAATGAGGTAGTTATTACCTAGTGTAGATAGCTTAGTAAAAAAAAAGGTAGCCAAATTGATTCCTCCTTAAGTATATCTGTTTACTTTTTCACTTACCCGTTTTATAATTTAACTAATTCATAATGAGGTGATAGCAGTGAACGAAACAGAAAAACAAATCGTTGAGATTCTTGAAAAGTTAAGACCCTATTTACAACGTGATGGTGGCGATGTTGAATACATTAAATTTGAAGATGGAATCGTTTATGTTCGAATGCTAGGAGCATGTGTTGGATGTGCTTCAATGGATTCAACATTAAAAGATGGAATTGAGCAAATTTTATTAGAAGAAGTTCCTGGTGTTATCGGCGTTGAAAATGTAGATGAATTTTAATTCAATATAAAAAAGAGGTCCTCTATTATTCTTATTCAATAGGGGCCTCTTTTTTACATTAATTTGAATATTTTGCTTCACGTTGCACCCATTCTGGTACCCTTAGTTCGATGAGTGTACTTTGGTAAACCTCATAAGGAAGTTGATAGAGAAGTTTACTATATTGCATGGCTTGCTCATATAAGGCCGGAACATCAATTTCTTCATCGGCTCTTAGGTTATACAGGGCGTCATAAAACTGAGTCGGAAAATAAAGCCGTGCATAAAGAAGTTGCCATTCTTCTTTAGTCAATGGATTAACCTGATTTATAATTTGAACAAAGGTACGAACTTGATTCAAATCGAGATTCATTAAGTAAAGATGACGAATATATTCGCAATAGCATCTTGCCTTATTATCAAGTGTCACTAACTGTGGAGAAAAAAATTCATATTTATAGGTTGTCGGTGTGAGACGCATATGGCAAAGCGAAACCAAATATTCTGTTGTTGCGATTTCATTTATAAAAGTATAAGCTTGCTCATTTAAATGAATATAATACGTAGCTAAATCAAAAAATAAAGAGCGATTCTCAGGTGGTAGCTGATCAATTAAAACATTTAGTTGTTCTTCATGAAGTTGTGTTTTGGCTAACCACCTTTGCTTTAATTCGCTCGCTAATGGATAGGGTTTAGGATAAATGACAGGAATATTCAATGTTTTAATATCGACATATTCATGTAAGGGTGTCATAGATTCTAAGACATAGTAATGCTGATTTTCAAATAGAACAGTCGTTGTATTTTCTTTAGAGAGTAGCACACGTTGAGTTGAACTATATTGTAAAAGTTGTAGAAGATGGAAAAAAACTGTATTCTTCTCTTTTCCAACTGATATAATATATATATATCGGTCACCAAAGTTTGTATAATAGATATCATTCAACTGTTCTAAATGATCGATATGGAGTTGATAGTACCAATTAATTAGCTCCTTCATTCGAATCATCCTCTAATTTTAAGATAGGTATCTAATCTATATCTATGCTAGTGTGATATATAAATATGATAATTGAAGGGATGAAAATAAAATGGATCAAAAACAATTAACAGATTTAACTATTCAAAGAATTAAAGATAGAGGCGTTACATTAGAACAAATTGCAGAGCTTACACACTTTTTACAAGTCTCTTACTGTAAAGAATTAACATTAGAAGAATGTCTTGAAAATGTTAAGGCTGTTTTAGGAAAACGTGAAGTTCAAAACGCTGTTTTAACAGGAATTCGTCTAGATGAATTAGCAGAGATGAAATTATTAGAAGGACCGCTACAAGAAATGGTTGATACAGATTACTCCTTGTACGGAATTGATGAAATTTTAGCCTTCTCTATTTTAAATGTCTATGGTTCAATTGGTTTTACTAATTATGGATATATTGATAAATTAAAACCAGGTATTTTAGGAGAAATTGATGCTAAGGGAAAAGGTGAAGGATGTTGTCAAACATTTATGGATGATTTAATAGGAGCGATTGCAGCGGCAGCGGCTAGTCGTATCGCGCATCGTCGGGTAGGAAAAGCTGAAGTTGAATAATCAATTGGTTTAGAGGGGAGAGATTATTGTGTGGTTCAATTATGCACTCGAAGCAGCCATATTAGCTAATTTATTGGCACAAATCGTCAAAGTACCAATTCGTGTTCTTACGAAAAAAGAATGGAGTCCACGCTTATTAATCTCAACAGGTGGTATGCCAAGTTCACATTCAGCATTTGTGTCTGCCTTAGCAACGGCAGTTGGAGTGACAGACGGTATACATTCCACAACATTTGCTATCTCATTTTGTTTTGCAGCTGTGGTTATTTTTGATGCCATGGGAATTCGTCGCCATGCGGGTCAACATGCTGCTATGTTAAATCAGTTATTAGATGATTTAATGAAAAATGGTGATTTTTCAATTTTTCAAAATCCAAGTTACCAAAAAAGATTCAAAGAGTTACTGGGACATGAGCCTCTTGAAACATTTGCGGGAACATTATTTGGGATTTTTATTGCTTTTGTATACGCTATGATGATAGGTATTATTTAATAAAATAATTTGTATAAAAGTTGTTTGTGACACAACTTTTAGTTATAATTTAAGTACGATTTTAAAAGAGAGGTGAATCAGATGGCAGAACAAATTTTTGATTTAACAATTATCGGTGGAGGACCGGTTGGAATTTATGGAGCCTTTTATGCTGGGATGCATGGAATGAGCATTAAAATTATAGATGCACTTCCTGAGCTTGGGGGGCAATTAGCGGCATTATATCCTGAAAAATACATCTATGATTTACCAGGTCATCCTAAAATTAAAGCAGGAGAAATGGTAGAACAATTATTAACTCAGATGAATCAATACCAAGATAAAATTGATATTGTAACAAACACGACAGTAGAAACAGTTGAAAAATTAGAAGATGGAACATTTAAAATTTGTACGAATCAAGAGTGCCATTATTCACGCTCTGTGATTATCACAGCTGGAAACGGAGCCTTTACACCACGTCAATTAGATGTACCAAATGCAGAAGATTTTAATAATATTCATTATTTTGTTTCAAGTATGGATCGTTTTAAAGGGAAAGATGTCATCATTTTTGGTGGTGGCGATTCGGCAGTAGATTGGGCCTTAATGCTTGAGGGTGTTGCAAAAACAGTAAAAATTGTACACCGTCGTGATGATTTTAGAGCCCATGCTGCTAGTGTTGATCGATTAAAATCATCTACGGTTGAGATTTTAACGCCATATGTTGCAAAAAGTTTACTAGGTGAAAATAATCAAGTAACTGCTGTTGAGTTAACAAACTTGATAACAAATGCAACAGAAAAAGTAAATGCAAATGAAGTCATTGTTTTATTTGGATTTATTTCGTCACTTGGACCAATTAAAGATTGGGATTTAGAACTTGATAAAAATGCTTTATGTGTTAATCATCGTCAGCAGACAAGTGTTTCAGGAATTTATGCAGCGGGAGATGCTTGTACGTTCGATGGAAAAATTAAAATGATTACCACTGG
This sequence comes from Turicibacter sp., assembly GCF_017941855.1. Taxonomy (NCBI): domain Bacteria; kingdom Bacillati; phylum Bacillota; class Erysipelotrichia; order Erysipelotrichales; family Turicibacteraceae; genus Turicibacter; species Turicibacter sp. The sequence continues at coordinate 18,417 of NZ_JAGAVR010000059.1, forward strand.
ATTTGGCGAAATGGTAGTTGCTATTAATGCTGCTATCCAATATGCTTATCCAGAAAAAGTTCATCGTCATAAACATAGCTCAGCTCTTGTTAAATAAAAAAAACGTCCGATTGGACGTTTTTTTTATTTAATTAGATGATAGGGGTGATAGACAAAAAATTAATAATCATTCAAATTATTATCAATATATAAGATTTTTTGAATGTTGTCATGGGTTAGTAGAGATTTTTAATTTTATTGAATATTTTTTTGTCCTTTTCATTTAAAAAATTTCACAAAGCGATTTTCTGGAAAAAAGTTTATGATATAATGTAAGGGTATGTATGAACTGAGGTGTAAATGATGAAAATCAAGGAAGGGAGTATCGTACGAGGAAAAGTTACAGGTATCCAGCCTTATGGAGCGTTCGTTCAATTGAGTGAAGATTGTAATGGTTTAATTCATATCTCGGAGTTGTCGGACGGATATGTTAAAGATATTCGTGATTTTGTTCATATTGGGGAATTTATTGATGTAAAAGTTCTTAAATTTAATTCTGAATCTTTACAAGCACGATTAAGTTTAAGAGGTGTTGCTAATAATAATTACCGGTATAATCGTATGAAGGCATCTGACTTTGAGACATCAAATGGATTTGCACCACTAGCACAACAATTACCCATTTGGATTCGAGATTCACTCGAGAAAATTGCAAGGGTTAACAAGGAGGATTAGCACAATGGGAAAATTCTTATCATTTAACTATGAAAATGCATCTTCATTCGTTGCATCACATGAATTAGAATATGCAAAAGAATTAGTACAAGTATTACACAATCGTATTCATGAACAAACAGGTGCAGGAAATGATTTTTTAGGATGGGTTGACTTACCTGAAAATTATGATAAAGATGAGTTTGCTCGTATTCAACAAGCAGCAGCTAAAATTCAATCTGATTCAGATGTTTTATTAGTTATCGGAATCGGTGGATCTTACCTTGGAGCGCGCGCTGCAATTGAAGCATTAAACAACCATTTCTATAATTTACAAAATAAAGAAGAACGTAAAGCTCCACAAATCATTTTTGTTGGACATCATATTTCTTCAACGTATGTTCAAGAGTTAGTGGATTACTTACAAGATAAAACTTTCTCAATTAATGTTATTTCTAAATCTGGTACAACAACTGAACCTGCTATCGCTTTCCGCGTATTTAAAAAATTATTAATTGAAAAAGTTGGACGTGAAGAAGCAAATAAGCGTATTTACGCAACAACTGATGCAGCTAAAGGTGCTTTAAAAACTTTAGCGACGAGCGAAGGATATGAGTCATTCATCGTTCCAGATAATGTTGGTGGACGTTTCTCAGTTTTAACAGCTGTAGGTTTATTACCAATTGCTGTAAGTGGTGTTAACATTGAAGAAATGATGCGTGGAGCAAATGATGCGCGTGTTGAATATGCTAATCCAAATTTAGCTGAAAATGAAGCATATCAATATGCTGTTATTCGTAATGCATTATACTCAAAAGGTAAAACAATTGAGATGTTAATTAACTATGAACCATCATTATTATACTTCAATGAATGGTGGAAACAATTATTCGGAGAATCTGAAGGTAAAGATCAAAAAGGTATTTTCCCTGCTGCAGCGTCATTCTCAACAGATTTACATTCAATGGGACAATATATTCAAGAAGGACGTCGCGATATCTTTGAAACAGTTATCAATGTTGCTAAGCCGAAATTTGAAGTAACACTTGAAGCTGAAGAAACAGATTTAGATGGATTAAACTATTTATCAGGAAAAACAATCGACTTCGTTAATAAAAAAGCATTCCAAGGAACATTATTAGCTCATGTTGATGGTGGAGTTCCAAATTTAATTGTTGATGTTCCTGAATTATCAGCATATAGTTTTGGATACTTAGTTTACTTCTTTGAAAAAGCTTGTGCAATGAGTGGATATATCTTAGGTGTTAATCCATTTGATCAACCAGGAGTAGAAGCGTACAAGAAAAATATGTTTGCTTTACTCGGAAAACCAGGTAACGAAGAATTAAAAGCTCAGTTAGAAGCTCGTTTAAAATAATCAAACTTTCAAACTTAGGGGTCATGTTATCCCTAAGTTTTTTTTGTCTTTATAAGCTCCTATAAGTAGAAAGTTTTATTGGATTACCTCATAAGTGATGCAAAGCCACTAATTCGCAAATGAAAGGCGTACGCAGAAATTTTTTATAGTCACTCTAGATATTGAAGTGATGAAATAACCAAAATTGGGATTTAGTAGCTAGGTTAGTAATGGTTTTGATATAATGTAAAACGTCTGTTTATAAATTATAAGAAAAAACCATATTATAAATAAAAGCGTAAAATGAGGATGAATAAGTTAGGTTTTCAAATGTTGAATTCTAATTCAAACATTGTTATAATTCCAACAATAGCGTATTTTGTCGATTTTTTTAGAGAAGGGAGAGATATACATGGTAGATCCAACAACATTAACAAAAGATGAGTTAATTTCGAATTTATGGTTAACTGATGAAATTATGAGCGAAATAGAGATTATCAAAGATGAAATCGAGAAAAAAAGGGTTTCACTTGAATCCACTATCCAATCAACAGAACAAGAATATTTGAAAACTGTTAAAGAAAACTATACGAAAAGTGAATTATATCAAGCACATCAAACCTATGATGATTTAATTGATCGTATGAAACATTTAAAAGGGATTGTAATTTTGATTGATTTAATTATTTGCATCTTGTTGGGATATTTATTTATTATGCAAGATGTAAAATTAATGTACGTCATGTTATTTTGGATTACTGTTCCTATACTGGTATACCTAATTTATGATCAAATTATCAAATATTATTTGAAAGCCAAAAAACCAAAACCATTATCGACTTTAGATGAGGTTATAGCGGAAGTTAAAACGAGTACGGAATATCTTCACATTTCTGATTCATTAATCGCAAAACATATCAAACAAGAAATGAAACAGTTAGAACTAAAAATCCAACAACTTGAAGTTTTATTAGATGAAAAAACAGTTCTTCCAGACATTTATAGAGTGCGTGCGAAAGACGTTGTTTGGTATCTAGAAAATCAGAGAGCGGATAATTTAAAAGAAGCGTTAGCTGCTTTAGTAGATTCAGATCATCGTGAACAAGTGAAGCAAATGATAGAACAACAAAATCATGAGATTGAAAAATTAAATGAAGTGACTGAAAAGTTAATAAAAGATAATCAAAAGTTAAAGCAACAAGTAGAACAACAATATCAACAAATTATTGAACTATCAAATCGTAAAAAATAGAAGCTATAAAACAGTGATACAAACGACATTATTTATGTGAATAATACCGTTTGTATCATTTTTTTATTATTGATCATTGTATGTAAAATATCTGAACATTTAGAGAAAGTTTAAAATAGGAATTGAGAAGGTGACCTTTCCAAATAAGCAGATATCTATGAGTGAAATTTATTTTGAAACTTTGAGGTTTTAAGTAATTCGTACACCTATTTTTCATAGTTTATTTTTAAACATCATCATTTTGAAAACTGAAAAGAGAATTATCTTTAAAGGGACGTAATCTAAATTAGCTTATTTCTTTTTATATAAAGATTATAAAATAATATAACGTTTGTTATCCAGATTAGAACAGAACGTATTTTTATTTTAGGCATAAGATAATAATAGATTATGGTATCTTCTTAAGCATAGGAGGGATAGAAAGTATGAGGGAGTATTTTCAGTCAATTAAGAAGCGAGATCCAGCGGCAAGAAACATTTTGCAAATTATTTTGACTTATCCGGGTGTTCATGCAGTTTTTTGGTATCGAATTGCTCATTTCATATATACGCATCACTTTAAATTAGTAGCGGAATGGATTATGTTTTGTGTAAGATGTACGATAAACATTGAGATTCATCCAGCTGCAATAATTGGAAAAAGATTGTTTATTGATCATGGAACGGGCGTGGTAATTGGAGCTACAAGTATAATTGGAAATGACGTGACAATGTATCATGGAGTAACATTAGGAGGAGTCGGACGAGGAGGGATTAATGGGAAAAGGCATCCAACGGTTGAAGATGGTGTAACAATTGGGGCAGGTGCTAAAATTTTAGGTGATATTACATTAGGAGAAGGATGTATTATAGGAGCGAATGCTGTTGTGTTAAAAGATGTACCACCTTATTCGACTTCAGTTGGAATTCCGAGTGTTATCAAAAAATAGGAATAAACAGCTAAATTTGATTTTTGTATTATATTTTAAAAAAAGTCCTCATAGAATTTTAAAAAAATAGTAAAGGTGATGAGGATGAAGAAAAGTATTTTACTAATGCTCTTTATACTAGTTTTATTTCTAAGTTTTATTCCAGTCATAATGGGGAAGTATAATAGTGATATTGATGGAGGAAGTGAAGGGAAACTAACCATTATTTTGGATGCGGGACATGGTGGGAAAGATGGAGGAGCATTGTCTGCTAGCGGTATAGTTGAAAAAGAAATTGTACTATCTGTTACAAAAAAGGTCGAAGACTATTTGAAATTGCAAGGATTTAATGTTATTCTAACCAGAGATGGAGATTATGATTTGGCTGCTACCGATGCTAAGAAGCGTAAGCAACAAGATTTGAATAAAAGAGTTCAAATTATGAATGAAAATTCAAATGCCATTGCTATTTCAATTCATGCTAATGCCATTACAAATAGTAAGTGGACTGGGGCTCAAACCTTTTATGATCCGAAAAAGGTTGAAAATAAAAAATTGGCAACTGCCATTATGATGAGTATGAAGTCTAATTTAGAAGGAACAACGACTCGTGAACCAAAATCAATTTCGAGTTTATTTATTTTAAAAAACTCAAATATTCCTACTGCATTAGTAGAGATTGGGTTCCTTTCTAATCCTGAAGAGGCGGATTTGCTGAATACTGAAAGTTATCAAGATCAAATTGCCTATTCCATTTATGAAGGAATATTATATTATATTGATAATCCTAATATGATTGTTGAGTAGTGAATAGATTTATTAAAGATTTGGTTAAACCAAGTCTTTTTTTATTTGTAATAGAATAAATAAAAAAAAAACAAAAATGTATTTGACATGTTTCGACAGATATGTTAATATTAAGAAGTCGTCAGGGATGACAACTTGAAATCGAAAGAATTCGAAAAAAACTTCAAAAAAGTGTTTGACAGAAAGAGTTAAACATGATAAGATAATCAAGTCGCTGAAACAAGTGACAAAGAAGTTCTTTGAAAACTAAACAGAACGTCAACAAACATTACTTTAAGAAAATAAGTTTCTTAAA
>NZ_JAGAVR010000060.1:0-23025 GCF_017941855.1 Turicibacter sp.
CTGAATACGATTCAAATTCAATAATGCTTGCTCAATTTCTCCCATACTTTTACCTTCTGATCGAAGTCTATCTATCAGTTCACTCGCTGGTTCACACTTTCCTCTCAAATCATGTTGAGCTTGTAATAAATGTTTCCTAATGCCTTGCATAGCACTCCACCCTCTTTTTTAAAAATTACCCATATATCTATTCTATTGTACTCTTTTTCCTTTCTTTTCAAAACAATCAAAATGTCACAAAAAACAAGCGTTTTCCGTAACATTCTATTTTAAAATGCAAATTATTTAGTATATTTTCACTATACATCTTCATTTCTTGAAGGTATATACCGATCCCAAATACCTATCCACTTTTAAAAAAAAGAGATACTACTACCCGCATCGGTTTCAGTTTAGGGAGGGTTTTTATAAAAATTCATAAAATTATACATTTCTAAATGTAACTAAATTAGCATTACTTTTTACATGAGAATTACATATACATTATTAACTAATAAAATATAATGGCTTTGTAAATAAAAATACAACCTTTTAAAAGGTTGTATTTTTATTTATTGGAATGTTTGATTCATCTCAACTTTTAAATGATACATTGATTTAATCTATCGTTTTATATATCTATTATTCTTAATACATACTGAGATACCTTTATGAAGTTGTCAAAATAAAAGAATATTATACATATAAAAGCGTCATCAATAAGGAAGTTGTTTTTAATTGACGAATTGTCAATACAAATGCGACAGTTTCTCATGAAATAGCTCGAATGAAGTTTTCCAACCTAAACATTTTCGTGGTCGATGATTAATGAGGCAGAGTGCCTCATCAATCTCTTCATCACTGACTCGTGCTAAGTCTGTCTTCTTCGGGAAAAATTCTCGAAGAAGACCATTGGCATTTTCATTACTGCCTCTTTGCCAAGACGAATAGGCATCTGCGAAGTAAACAGGAACCTTTAAATCAGCTTCTACTTTGGAATAACAAGCAAACTCTTTTCCTCGATCAACGGTATAAGTTTTAAAGGTATCTTTAGGAAAATGTTCATATAACTCACTAATTGATCGGTACATTTCTAAAGCCGAGCGATTGTCTATTTTTACAGCCACATAAAAGCGTGTTTGACGTTCAACAAAGGTGGCTAAACAACCTTTACTTTTCCCACGACTTGAAACAACGGTATCCAACTCCCAGTGCCCAAACGTTTCACGGTTTTTGACTTCTTTAGGACGTTGATGAATCGAGGTTCCAATGTTAAATCGTCCGCGTGTTTCTCGAGGTTTTCGGCGTTTTCCTTTTTGTCTTAGACAGTTTAAATCTCCCAATAAAATCGTTCCATCATAAATCCAACGATAAATGGTTTTAAAGGAAATAACACCCTTTAAAACGGTATTAGAAATTTGTTCAGGTGACCAGGTTATTTTTAAATAATGTTGGATGGTTTGAATGACTTCTTCAGATTTCGTCTCTGGACGATGACAACATAAGCGACGTTTCCAAGCTAATTCATCTACTAACTCAGCCTGATACGTCTGTTGAGTATTTCGTTTCAGTTCACGAGCAATCGTTGAATGATGACGATTTAATTGCACCGCAATTTGTCTCGCTGAATAACCCATTTTTGAAAGCACTTCTATACGTGTACGCTCAAATGTGTTAAGATGGTTATAACTCATAAATAGATCTCCTTGTTAAGAATTGGGTGTGGTAACTTCATTCTATAACAAAGATTCTATTTATGAGCTTTTTTTTTATGTGTCGCACTTAATATTACAATCTGTCAAAAATAAAAACACCATGACTGGTCAAATTAAACCAATCACGGTGTTTTTATTTTATCCTTTAGAACAATCCGATAGCTGCTCCTAAAAGTCCTATAACCACAAGAACAGCAATGTTTACAAGCGGTGAAGCTCCTTTTTTAACTAAGCCATATAGACCAAAAGTTAAGCCTAATGGAAGCAAACAAGGCATAATTCCATCAAGAATTTCTTGAACGACAATAACTGATTCCCCATTTGGAATTTCAGCCGTAATTGGAACTCCTACATAAGATGCAATTAAAGCCCCTACGACAATTACCCCAAGAATGGTTGCAGAACGAGTAAATTCTTTCGCATATTTTGTGACAGTTTTTACTCCTTCAAGTCCTACTTTATAAGACCAATGCATTAATCCAAAACGTAGTGCAAATTGGACAACGTTAAATAGAATTAAGAAGATAATAGGTCCCATAATGCTTCCTGATAAAGACAGGTTAGCCCCGATCCCAGCAGCGATTGGAAGTAAGGTGAACCAGAAGATGGCATCTCCAATTCCTCCAAGAGGTCCCATGGCAGCTACACGCATTGCACGAATGGTTTGAATATCTGCTTTTTTCTGTTCGAATGAAAGCACGATTCCCATGACGAAGGTAATTAAGAATGGATGAGTATTGAAAAACTCAAGATTGTGTTTCATTGAAGCTGATAAATCATCTTTGTTTGTATGAATTTTTTTAAGTCCTGGCAAGATACTGTATAACCATCCACCAGCTTGCATACGTTCATAGTTAAATGAAGCTTGTAAGAATAAAGAACGCCAGACCATTTTATTTAAGTCTTTATTACTTAATTGTGGCGCCTCTTTTCGATCGACATAAGTTAATCCATTAGATGCCATCACTGCTCACCACCCTTTGAGATTTATTTTTAGTGCTCATTTGGAAGTCATAAACAGCAACAATAACACCTAAAATTGCAACTGCTAATAGTGGTAATTGTAAGTAAGCTACTAGGATGAATCCTAAGAAGACGAACATTAAGTACTCTTTGCTTAACATTACGCGAAGTAGAATTGCGAATCCAAGAGCAGGCATCATTTTACCAGCAGCAGATAATCCAGTCCATACCCAATCAGGTAATAAGGTTGTTAATTGTTCACCGACTGCACTACCGAATGCCATACCAGCTAATACGATCAGGGCAAATAATAACGCCAAAGCTCCCATCGCTAAGTAGTTGATACGATCAATTCCTTTTGTATCTGCATTTTCAGCACATTGGTCCGCTTTATGCATTAATGGTGACATAGCTGTAAAGAGAATCGTTACAGCATATTGTCCGAGTAATGCAAACGGAATCGCAAGTGGTAATGCTGCATCTACATCTAATCCTAAACTGATACCAAACACCGTTGCCATAACTCCCCCGATAACAGCATTAGGTGGTTGTGCCCCTCCGACTGGCATGGCACCAATCATCATTAATTCGTATGAAGCCCCAATTGCAAGTCCTGTTGTCAAATCACCCATAATTAACCCGATAACTGGTCCAACTACGATTGGGCGATACAATGACTCAAGGAAGTTGAACTGGTCGATCGCAGCTACCATCGTAACAATTACGATAAGTAACATTTGAAACGCATTAAGTTCCATTTCCTTTCCCCCTAACTAAACTAATTAAATAGTTTGTTTATATCATCAGCAGATTCACTAGGAACTCTGCGGATTTCAAGTTCAACTCCAAGCTCTTTTAATTCTTTAAAGGCTTGGATATCCGATTCATCCACGCAAACAGCTTTGGTTACTTGGTGTTTACCTTCTGCCATATGCATGTTTCCGATGTTCACCTTCTTAATTGGAACTCCTCCTTTTACAAGTCGTAAAACATCTTGAGGTGTTTCACAAATTAAGAAGATAAGTTGTGAGTCACTTGCTTTATGAATGACATTGATTGTTTTATCAATGGTGAAATAGCGTGTTTGGGCAAATGATGGTGCAGCCATATCCATCAAACTTTGTCTAAATTCATCATGTGCTACTTCATCGTTTGCCACTAACAATAAGTTAGCTCCTACGATTTTTGACCATTGTGTTGCAACTTGTCCATGAATTAAACGGTTATCAATTCGTGTTAATAAAATGTTTGGCATTACTAATTCCCCCTATTTTTATAACGCTTACATAAAAAATATATTCTTATTATTACAGATTATTCCTTTTTAAGGTCAGATTGTTAAATTCCATCTTGCTCACTCTCAAGATTATCTGATGCAGTTTTGACTTTATTAATCATCTCGAATCGAACACAAGATTCATGACTTTTATTGACTAATGATTGTGCTAACTCTTCAATTGACATCGTATCTTTTAAAAATAAGGCCTCCATTAAAGATCCAGTTGTAATCCCACATACAACCTCGATTCCTGGTTGCTGTTGGCTAAGGCCTGCTGCACATCGAAAGGGTGTTCCTCCAAGCAAGTCACAAATAAACACATAATTTGCCCCTACTGTTTCATCTAAAATCTGTTTAAACTTCGCTTTTAACGTTTCCTCAGTATCATCAATGAGGAAATCGACCGCATATAAATCTTCATTTTCTCCTGCAATGAAGGTTAAGTTACTTCGTATTCCCTTGGCATATTCCCCATGCCCTGTTAGTATCATCACATTTTTCACTTTCTCTTCCTCCTCTTCGTCGCTACACCCTTAGTTTACGATATCGCTTACACAATCTCAATATAATTAGGTGCCTTACGATAATTCGTCTATATTGAAGTCAAAAAAATCCAAATAGACGTTTTCTAATAATGAAGTTCCTCTCTTTTTACTAGGACTACCTTAAAGCCTATGCAATAAATGTCATAAAATATATGCCATCCTGGCATTTGATAAACGTTTTATTTGTACAAATAGAGAAAAAAAGAAAGCTTTCGCTTTCCTTTTTGTCTGTATTTTATGACATCTCTTAGCCTTTCAAAAATGAAACTGACGCTTGATTGTGATTATGATAGCACCTTGTATAAAAACAAAACACCCAAGCCATCATAAAGATAATATAATCTGGGAGGATGAAATTCGATGAAAAAACTAGCTATCTTACTGATGATTTTCGTATTAACCGGTTGCTATTCGTCTAAGTGGGAACACACACTCATGGTCGAAGGTCATTTATATGTCACAACCGAAGAAGTTGTCATGTTGAATATCGAATTGATTCGTCTTAAAAAGAGCGAACGATACGCAGAAATAACCTCGACCGTGACCTCAACTTCTACTCCCACTCAAAACGGTGAAGCAAACTTTGGAACCGTTGGCACACCGTATCTAAAATTTGATGATGATTATGTTTACGTCCGCCTAAATCATGAATGGATTCTCTTTAAAAAGATGGCAAAAGATTTACAATAATCGTTTCAAACGATATTCAAGCGCTTCTTCTTTATACCATTTTTCTTTAGTTAAGATTGTAAATCCCATCTTCTCATAAAATCGCCTAGCACGATGATTATCTTTAAAAACCCAGAGGATGACTTCATGATAGCCGGCATCCTTTAATCGATTGAAAACCCAGTTCATTAACGTTATGGCACTACCATTTCCATAATATTTTACATCAAAATAAACGGCATAAATTTCAGCACAAGTTTTGGTAATATCTTCATCACGAGCAGTTCCAAATCCAATAAATCCTTCAATTTCAGTTTCATTCTCAATAACAATGATTTCATGAGGTTTTGCTATGAGACGTTCTCTGACATTTTTTGTTGCTTTTTCAACATCTAAAATGGCAAGTTCTTCATCCGATACAATGCCTTTATATGCCGTTCTCCATCCATTAATATTAATGGTGGCAATGCGTTTTGCATCTTTTAAATTAGCATAACGAATCATCAAAACTCCCCCTTTTACTGTAACTTTTATCAATCTAAAAAAGAAACTGATCTTATTGATCAGTTTCTTTTTTAGCGACGATTAAAAATCGATGACGTGTTATGTCAACGTAACCCTTTTCGTGTATTAGTCGATGAATAATTTCTAATCGATCATAATATTTCTCTACGCTAAAGTTAGGGACTTGTTGATTAATGACTTTTAAGTAATACACAATGGCACCAATATCATAAAAACGTGTTAAACTGATATCATCTTTTGCGACTTCAATGTGAAATCCAGCTTCTCTTAACTCATTAACGGCTGTACGTAAGCTCCAATTTGAAAATTCGCAAGGCTCAGCGTTTAACCAAAGATTAAGTTCACAATCATTTAATCCCCCAACTTGTTGGGTAATAAACACACCACCATCGTTTAAGAGGCGTGCGACTTCACAAGCATCAAAGGGTTCATGACGGTTGATCACAATATCAAATTGATTTGATTCAAGTGGTAAAATCTGATTACTATTTGCGTGAACAACCGATACTCCAAGAGGCTCAAGACATGTTTTCGCTACTGAAATATTGGGTTCATATCCTTCTGTTGCCACTGTTTTAGCTGGAAGTGGAGCAAGGGATGATAAAAATTCGCCACCACCTGTTCCCATATCTAACACCGAATGAGCCTCTTTAAAATAATCTTTAATAATCGTTGGTAAATGCCACTTCAGTGGAAACTCAACCATACGTCCTGAACGTTCTAAATAATCAAAGTTCCACCCTGTTAACGGCTGATTTTCTTCTTGTACTAAATAATCGTATAACCCTTTATTCATTTTTCTCATCCCCTTAATTAAGCACTCATTTCGTTGTATTTCCCCTACAACGTTACTATTAATGTCTTCCAAAATCACCTAAACAAGTTAAATTTTTTAACAGCTCCAAATCCTTAACTTGCAAAGAAGTATGGCAAATCATTTGCTTTTACTGTTTCCTAGTCTCCTACGGTATCCCCTATATAAATAGGTACTTATAAGTGATGATATTTCCTGATTAATTTAATATTCTCTGATTTATCAAACTTCAGACCTGGCATTTGAACCTGTTTCACTTAAAGGTTAAAGCGTCCCATCTAAATCAAAAATAATTGAATCATCATCTCACCCCGTATTAATTCATATTATACACCTAGGACACAAAAAAGACACGCTTTTTATGGCGAAAATTGTAAAAAGCGTGTGATTTATTTTATGATAGCGGAATCACCAGTTTTTGTGAGTGTTCCCATTGACTAGGAGAATAGATTAAGGATAATTGAGTATCAAAGTCATCTACTTCAAAGATTAAAAGTCCCTCTATTGATGATTCCATTGCCAAGGATCCACTTTTAAATTCATGATCATTGTCAATGAGCGTTAAACTAGGAAGTATCAATTCACCCTTATCCGTTAATAATTTAAAATCATAGGCACTATAGTTTTTATCTGTCTCACTTCTATTTTCAAGTTGTACATCGATGATAATAAATGATTTTCCATCTTTCGCTTTGCTATAAGTTGTTTCATTGACTTTATCATATGAAAAAACAGTTAGAATCATGTTTTCTAGTTCAATAGGAACGAGTCGTTCTCCGAACAACCAATTCTCATTAAATGACAACGAAGGGGTTAAGGTATTTTTGACTTCATGTTCTAATTCTAAATTAACACTGAGCGTTTCTTTTGAAAATAGCGTTGGAAGTGTATAATAAAGCATCAAATTTGTAGCGTTTTTAGGAATTTCAAACATTAAACTTCCCTCAATGACCCCACCACTAACGATTTCAGTCATTTTTAATAAATTTTCCGTTTCAATTAAAGACGTCATGGGTTTAAGCTTTTGATTGTATTGATCACTTAGTTCAAAATGATACGGGAAAAAAATAAGCGTATCGTCAGTCTTATTTTTTAACATTAAGTCTACTTTTACATACTCGTATCCTTTTTTTGGCGTACTCAACTCTGTTTTATTTAGGCGTTCTACCTTTGTGACCTGTAAGTCAATCGATTCATTTGTGACCATATCTCCAATTCCCATGACTTTCGGCTGACTGACGACCTGTAATGCCTCAATTTCTAAATCAAAGGTAATGGATGCTAACGCATTGGTTGCTACTGGTCGGTACTCGAATGAATATCCCTCATCTAGCGGATAGGTATAAATCAACGTTCCACTCACTTCATCGCCCGGTGCTAATTCCCCGGCCTTTAAGGTGGTCTCATCATCGACGTTTGGAACCAAACTTCCCCCTGTATTTGTTTTTAGAATAAATTGATAAGGATTATATGCTAACACCTCATCAGAATGGTTTTGAAGAACGATGTTAATTGATAAAATTTCTTCTGTTTGATTGACACTATTCAGTTCAAGCGTCGTCTCATGCAACGTTCCCACTTCACCTATTTGATAAATCACTTTTTCTAATGGCTTCGAGCTTTGTGAGCGAGTACTGCTAGCTGCTTCAGTGACGCTAATCATTGGATTTTCATTTAATGCGTATAAAAAAGAACATCCTATGATTACCCCACTGAAGGTAATAAGAATATTTTTACGATTTTTCAGGTGTGGAATTCCCCACTTAATTACAATATCTGGACTGAAGATTCCCGTCATTAAACAGATAAAAGCTAATAATAAAAACATTGAGGTGATATTTGGCATTGCTGTTCCCCCCATTTTGCCGAAATACTTTAATCTTCTTCATTATACCTTACACCTTCGAGTTTACTAAATAAGAATCAATTGTGATATAAAGATCAGGATAAGAATTCCTTGCTAATTATCTCGTAAAATCTCTTTCGCCGTATTGTTTTGTCACCAATTTGACGATACTGTCAAAAATTCTAAGATTGGTAATTATTTTATTTTTTCCATTATATGTTATACTTGTCTGAGATGAGAGGAAATGGAGCGTTTAAAATGATCAATAAAATCATTCATTGTGAATTGGCCTATAGCCGTTGTTTTTCAAAAGAAATCAAAACTGTTCATGGAATTCGATTTACTGATTCCGAACTACTCGATATGTATGATCATAATTATACGTATCTTCCAAAAATTTCAACAAATATCATAACTCAAGAAGTCTTAGATTGTTTTAAGACACAAGATTTTTGTAAACTCGTTTCATATGAACCTCCCATCGATTCTATCCCAAATGGTGAGATTAGCTTAATGGGGGTTTATCAATTCGATTGGACAGAAGTTTTAAATCTAAAAGACCGAGATGATTTGGTGATTGAGGTACTAAAACAGATCGATACTGTGGCAGATTTAATCGCATGTGATTTAGCTCATGATGAACAAACCTTAGGTTATGATTTTTGTGTCCGTCGTGCGACTCGACGCAAAAATGTATACTTATCAAACGACGGTGTGGATTGCTATATCGCTTATTATAAAGGTCATCCCATTGGAAAGTGTGACTTATTTATTCATGATGAAATAGCTAAAATCGAAGATTTTGGTGTAAATCCATGCTATCAACATCAAGGATTTGGAACGGCTATTTTAAAATCTATGATTGAAACAGCTATTCAACAAAATTGTCAGCTCATCTATTTAGTCACAGATGAAGAGGATACAGCAAAAGACATGTATCAAAAACTGGGCTTTCATAAAATTGCACAGCGAACAGACTATTTCTTTAAACGTCCATAACTTCTAATCCTCAAAAAAAATACGCTAATGATTAGTAATAGCGCGTTTTTTAATTTCTTTGAATCATTAATCGAATGAGAGGGAGTGAACTTGTTTTCTCTTCATCTAAAAAACAAACCAAACCTCTCCTACTTCCCCTATCACCCGATGTAAAAAGAGCCTTCTTTAGAAAGAGGCTCTTTTACTTTTTATTTTTTTAAGAGTAAATGGTAACATTCAGATCCGTTATTTTGCGTGAAAGTTGTCACCTTCTTATACGAGATCACACTAAAATTTTGAATCAGCTTTTTTGAAAGGAAGGTATTTGGCAATGTCATGTAACATTCGCCTCCTACTTTCAAAATACGATATACTTCCTTAAAGACTTGAATCATTTCATCCTGATTTAATTCATGTAAGCAATCGTATGCTAAAACACAATCAAAACTTTCATCTGATAAAGAAAGAGACGTTAATGGACCATGAACGTACTTCATTTCTAAACCTAACTCATTTACTTTTTCTAATAATTCACTCAAACTATCATTTTTAGATTGATATGCCGTCACTGTGTAGCCATCTTCTGCAAAGAATAAGGCGTGACGCCCCGTTGCACATCCTAAATCTAAAAAACGGTCTAACTTACGAAGTTCCCAACGTTTACGTAGATAATACGTTTCTTCTGCTGGATTTTTCCAAATTAAAGTTTCATCATTCTCCCATTTGACTTCCTTTATTTGATCCTCTTGTTTCATTATGTGTGCCTCCAATGCCCTATTCTAAATAATACATAAATACCCCTTTATGCAATTTATTAGAAATTATAACATATTTTGTTATTTATTTCATCTATAATAACACAGAAAGGACACGAAATGTCAAAAAATACAATAATTATTTGATTATTTTTTCAATAATCTGTTCAGTAAAGGAAGAAAGTGTTGCTTCTCCACCTACGTCTTTTGTTAAATATAGACCGTCCTCATAAACTGCCATCATTGCTTTTTCAATCTGATTGGCATAAGAACTTAAATTCAAATGGCGTAACATCAAAATACTAGATTGTAAAAGAGCCGTTGGGTTTGCTATATTTTGTCCTGCAATATCTGGTGCACTTCCATGAACAGCTTCAAAAATGGCTACTTCATCTCCTAAATTAGCTCCCGGTACTAATCCAAGTCCGCCAACCAAGCCGGCACATAAATCTGATAAAATATCGCCATATAAATTTCCCATTACTAAGACATCCGATTTTTGAGGATTCATCACTAAGTTCATACACATTGCATCCACAATTTGTTCATGATAATCAATTGATGGATAGTCCGCTTTAATCTTTCGAACACAGTCTAAAAATAATCCATCACTTAATTTCATAATGTTTGCTTTATGAACAGCTGTCACCAGCTTGCGATGTTGTTTAATCGCTAAATCAAAGGCTACTTTTGCAATTCGTTCACTAGCCTTTTTCGTGACAATCTTAATGCTTTCAGCTGCCACATCGCCGATTTGATGTTCAATGCCAGCATATAAATCTTCGGTGTTTTCTCGCACAACTACTAAATCAATATTTTCATACCGTGAAGTAATGCCTTTGATGGATTTAATTGGACGAATGTTGGCATATAAATTGAACGTTTGCCGAAGTGTAACATTGACACTGCGAAATCCAAATCCAATTGGAGTTGTAATCGGACCTTTTAACGCCACCTTATTTTTTTCAATGGAATCAATGACAGCACGTGGTAATGGTGTTTTTTCAACTTCCATCACATGAGCTCCAGCTTGAACAATCTCCCATTCAATTGGCACTTTAGCAGCTTCAAAAATTTTAACAACTGCCTCACTAATTTCAGGTCCAATTCCATCACCAGGAATTAACGTGACGACTCTCATTTTACTCTCCCCTTTCTTGCTTAATCAAATTAATGGCTCCACCCGCAAGAATCATTTTACGTTCTCTCTTTGATAATAAGAGTCTTGTTTTAATATAGCGGTTTTGCGTGACATTATAAACCATCACCAATGGTTGTGCCTGTGTCACCAGATGAGTTAAATCTTTTAATTCTAAAACGTCATTTTGATTCATCTGATCATAATCTTTATCTTCAACAAACTCAAGGGGCAAAATTCCCGAATTAATAAGATTTGATCGATGAATTCGGGCAAATGATTTCGCAATAACCCCTTTGATGCCTAAATACAAGGGAACGAGCGCAGCATGCTCTCTTGATGAGCCTTGTCCATAATTAAGCCCCGCGATAATAAATCCACCTTTTTCACTCATTGCTCGGGTTGCAAAGGTTTCATCAACGGTTTGAAAGCAGTACTGACTTAAATAGGGAATGTTTGACCGATACGGTAGCAGTTTAGCATTTGAGGGCATAATATGATCGGTTGTGATATGATCCCCTACTTTAATTAAAACTTTTTTAGTTAGATAAGCAGATAAAGGTTCATTCAAAGGAAATGGTTTAATATTCGGTCCTCTTTTGATGTCTCCTTGTTTGTTAGGTGAAATAATAGATAAATCATTGATTTCAAAAGAATCAGGCTGTGAAATACCTAGTTTTTCATTCATTGGATTGATTAGGACTCCGGCAAGAGCAGAATAGGCAGCTGTTTCAGGTGAACAAAGGTAGACATTAGCAGATAAGGTGCCACAACGTCCATAAAAATTACGGTTAAACGTTCTTAAACTGATTGCATTTGTTGCCGGTGATTGTCCCATTCCAATACACGGTCCACATCCAGACTCTAATAATCTAGCCCCACTTGCAAGGATATCAGCTAGTGCTCCATTTTTAGCAAGCATCGTCAATACTTGTTTTGACCCCGGTGAAATGACTAAACTGACATCAGGATGAACCGTCTTTCCTTTTAAGATGGTCGCGACTTTCATGAGATCTTGATAGGAACCATTTGTACAACTTCCAATTGCTACTTGATCTACTTTGATAGTCCCCACTTCTTCAACCGTGCGAACAGCATCTGGAGAATGAGGACAGGCAATAAGCGGTTTGAGTTCATCTAAGTTAATCTCATACACTTCATCATAATGAGCATCCTCGTCTGGTGATAATTCATGATAATCTTCAAGGCGATTTTGCGCTTTTAAAAATTCTTTCGTTGTTGCATCACTTGGAAAAATTGAGGTTGTAGCTCCAAGTTCTGCTCCCATATTGGTAATGGTTCCACGCTCGGGAATACTTAAGTTACAAACGCCACTTCCCGTGTATTCAAGGATTTTTCCAACGCCACCTTTAACTGTCAGTCGACGTAAAACTTCTAGTATGATATCCTTAGCACTGCATCCTGGCTGTAAGGTTCCACTTAACTTAATATTAACCATCTTTGGCATTTTAAAATAATAAGGAACACCTGCCATTGCTTTTGCAACATCTAATCCTCCCGCTCCAATGGCTAACATCCCAACGGCTCCACATGTTGGTGTATGAGAATCACTTCCAATTAAAGTTTGACCTGGAACTGAAAATCGTTCAAGATGTACTTGATGACAAATTCCATTTCCGGGTTTTGAAAAGTAAATGCCATATCGATTTGTTACGGTTTGCAAATATTTGTGATCGTCTGCATTTTCAAATCCAACTTGTAATAAATTATGATCGACATAAGCGACTGAACGCTTTGTTTTGACTTCATCGATGTTCATGGCTTCTAATTGTAAATAAGTCATGGTTCCAGTTGAGTCTTGTGTTAACGTTTGATCAATCTGAATGCCGATTTCTTCTTCTTTTTTCAATTTACCTGATACTAAATGGTTATGAATGATTTTTTGGCTCATGGTTAATCCCATAAATATTCCCCCACTTCATTTTTTAAAAAATGGATGTAATCATCGAGTTCTTGATCAGATATGATTCCGATTCGCCCCTGTTCAAACTCATGATCCACATATTCTTTTAATTGCGTTACGATTTTTGAACTTTTATTAACTTGCTGTTCTTTCGTTAATTGATAATAAGTGTTAATCCAATGAGCAATGCCTGCTAATCCAGAATGAGCAGAAATGGCAACGAGTGGTGGTCGATTTAAAAACTTGTTGGTGTCAAAAATGTTATAAATCTCTTCATCTTTTAGTAAACCATCTGCATGAATACCTGCTCGTGTTACATTGAAATTTTTTCCGACAAAAGGGGTGCTTGGACTAATCTTCAGTCCAATTTCATGTTCGTAATAAGAGGCAATCTCACTGATGACGGTCGGATCCATCCCATCTAGTGTGCCACGTAAGGAAGCATATTCAAAAACCATTGCTTCAAGTGGCGTGTTACCCGTTCGTTCTCCAATTCCAAGCATTGTACAGTTAACTCCTGATGCACCGTACAGCCAGGCATTTGATGAATTATTCACCGCTTTGTAAAAATCATTATGTCCATGCCACTCAATCCATTCGCTTGGAAAATGTGCATGGTGGTTTAATCCAAAGATAATTCCTTGAACAGAACGTGGAAGTGCTGCTCCTGGATAGGTCACACCATACCCCATGGTGTCACAAGCTCTTATTTTGATCGGTGTTTGACTTTCTTCACTTAATTGTCTTAAAGCCATTGCTAAAGGAACAACAAAACCATAAAAATCAGCTCGTGTAATATCTTCGAAATGACAACGAGGTATAATTCCTACGTCTAAAGCTTGTTTAACAATTCCTAAGTAGTGATCAAAGGCCTGCTTTCGTGTCATGTTTAATTTTTTAAAAATATGATAATCAGAACAAGAGAGTAATATTCCAGTTTCTTTTAGTCCTATTTCTCTAACGAGCTTAAAGTCGTCTTTATTCGCTCGAATCCAAGACGTGACTTCTGGAAATTCATAATCGAGCTCTAAACAACGATAAACGGCTTCACGATCCTTTTTAGAATATAAAAAGAATTCGCTTTGACGTACTTTTCCCTGTGGCCCACCTAGTCGATGAAGCATTTGATATAACGTTGTAATTTGATCAACGGTATACGGTGCTCTTGATTGCTGTCCGTCTCGAAATGATGTATCCGTTATAAAGATTTCATCTGGCATATGGATTGGTACGCGGGTATGATTAAACGTCACTTTAGGGATTTCTGAATAAGGATAAATATCTCGATACAAATTGGCATCTTTTATATCGTTTAAGACATAATTAAACTCAATGGCCTCCATTAAATTTGAACGCTTATTATATTCAATCAAGGCGCTCCCCTCCTTAATAATAATTACCAAATATAGGTATTTAGGCCTATTTTAACACGTTTTATCGCAAAGGGAAGAGCCTCGCATCGATAAATTAAAACAGGACAAATCTAGACTTCTCTTTTTAAAATGTAAGGGAATACATCATGAATTCTGATTGGAAATAGACTTTTTTGTGCGAAAAATGTAAAAAAACTATAGTTTTTCTGTTTACAATGTAAAAATCATATGTTAAATTAGATAACGTTCGCTAAAAAGTTGAACAATGGAGGAATTATATGAGATTACAACAAATGTTATTTGCGGCATTTGCCTCTAGCGTTTTATTGATTGGATGTTCTAAACCAGTCGATGCTTCGGCTTATGACCAAACAACAATCGTTGATCATGATCATGATATGAAATCAGATATTTCAATCCTTGTTGAAACAGAAATGATGATTTCAACTTTAAACAACGATTCAAATTTTAGCTTTCAAACTTTATATCATAAATCAAATGACGCTTCTTTATCGTTCTTAAACGAAATGAAGTCTCTTGATAATCTGTTGGAAAATCACTTAGGTTCTGATAGATTTAAAATTTGTTCATTAAATGGAAACTATTATCTTTCATGTGAAAAAGCAATTCAATTGTTTCATAAAGAAGAAGAAATCATGATTAATGGCGAATATATCAAATTAAATCGCTATCCTTAAATTCCTATGTTCCTGCCTTTTGACGGCAGTTTTTTTTATGTTCAAAATAAAAAGGTTGTGCTGTTACAACCTTTTTATGATGTATTTTTATTTGGAGAAGCTTATAAATGCAGTTATCTAAAAAAGGATATCTGGTCAAGATAAAAGCATGTAAAATCGGCTACGATGAGTCGCAGATTAAATCATCATTAAATACAGGGATGCATCAGACTAATGACCTTTGACAAGTTTTGAAAATTCATGCTTTTCTTGCTGTGACTGAAACAATTTAAACCAAGCGCATATTTCTAATGCAAAGTCCACAAATGCAATTCCTTGGGCTGTAATGACATGACGATCACGTACTAAGCGTTTTGAAACATAGTTTTCACGCGGAAAAGGATCGTCCATATTATAAAAAAGGGCTTCTTCTGCACTCCATTTACTGATTGGCGTGGTATAAGTCATGTAATCTAAAACCCCTGCTTTTGCAAGCATAACCGTTCCAGCGCTACAAATTCCAGCTAATAGCTTCCGTTCTTTATGAATACGTTGAATCAGTTCGACTAATTCTAAGCGAATATCGTTATTCCATCCCCCACATAAAATTAATCCTTCGACGTCTTCTTTTAAAACTTCTTTGACTGTATATTGTGGCTGATAATGAAGGCCTGATTGTCCCTCAACTGCATCGTCGGTATACGCAATTGTCATGATTTCTTTTCCTGCATCAGCGTGCAGAAGATGACTGATAAAGGTTACTTCATAATCTGCCATTCCTTCAAACATGAATATTAAAATCTTCCCCATTGAAATCCCCTTAACATTGTTAAATTTATCCTCTTTTTGAGGTCATTAATTTCATTGTAGAGTAAATGCCTTTTAAATGTCAACGTTTGATGGCCATCTCATCTCTTAAAAGACCTCAAGATTCGAGAATTATTCAATGTTTCGATAAAATTTGCTACTTATTTTCTTTGATTTATCAAAAAAAGTGATATCTTGAAGTTTCATCCCATTCATCAATCCAAGCCCCATCAAAAATGGTAGGCCCTAAAAGCTGTAACTAAATATGAAGTTGCCGATTGGTTGCTAGGGATTCATTTTTGAATGCCTAGCAGCCAATTTTTATTTAATTTCATGATTATATTTTTGTCATTATTTCTATTTATTGTCAATTTATCATCATATGTAACTCCATATTACTTTACAAGAGAAGTAGCTGTTAAGGTTCTTGATGTTTAATGTGAAGTCATGAAAAAAGCACCGTAAATATCCGATTTAAAATCGAACATTTACGGTGCATCTCGCCTATCATTCGTTTAGAAAAGATTATTTTTTACGACCTAATCCCATTTTATGTTCTGCTTTTTTCACTTTTTTAAACGCTAATTGGTTTGCTCTTTCGGCTCCACGATCCAATACTTCATCAATGATTGGAGAATTTAATAATTCTTTCATACGTTGTTGAATGGGTTCAAGTTCTGCAACTACGACCTCTGCTAAATCAGATTTAAATGTTCCATAACCTGCTCCATCATAGCGAGCGACTAATGAGTCAATACTTTCTCCTGTAATGGTTGAATAAATTTCTAATAAGTTTGAAATGCCTGGTTTGTTCTCGCGATCAAAGGCAATGATACCATCTGAATCTGTCATCGCTGATTTGATTTTTTTACGAATAACATTTGGTTCATCTGTCATTAAGATAAAGTTACGGGCGTTATCATCTGATTTACTCATTTTTTTGGTTGGCTCTTGTAAAGACATAATACGAGCACCTGTTTTAGCGATTAAAGGCTCAGGAATTTTAAACGTTTCTCCAAATCGATTATTAAAACGTTCTGCAAGATCTCTGGTTAATTCTAAATGTTGTTTTTGATCATCTCCAACAGGGACAAAATCTACATCATATAATAAAATATCAGCTGCCATTAAAACAGGATACATAAATAAGCCAACACCAATTCCTTGTCCTTTTGCACTTTGTTTTTGCGATTTATCTTTAAATTGTGTCATACGTTCAAGTTCACCCATTGACGTATTACAGGTTAACATCCATGCTAGTTGTGTATGGGCTGGAACTTCAGATTGCACAAAAATTGTTGCTTTTTCTGGGTCTAGGCCACACGCTAAATATAAGGCCGTTAATTCTTTAATCTTCTTACGTAATTCTAAGCGATCTTGAGGGACAGTAATCGCATGTTGATCCACGATAAAGAAAAAACACTCATGTTCATCTTGTAATTTAACAAAGTTTTTTAATGCCCCTAAATAGTTTCCGATTGTTAAAGTTCCAGATGGTTGAATTGCTGATAAAATTCTTGACATAATTTTCACTCCTTATTAATGGTAGAGAACAAAAAAAGTCCTCTACCTATGTACACATAGATAGAGGACGATATATTACCGCGGTGCCACCTCAATAGATAAACTTAATTTATCCACTTTAGTCTTGATAACGGAAGAATCCGAGTTCCCTACTTTCACATTCAGGTTCCACTCATGAGCCCATTCATTCGCTTGATTTATCGATTTCCACCAACCATCGACTCTCTGTAAAATCAGATGACGAACTACTATTTCTCAATCAAAGGTTTATTATATATTTTTATTGTATGACTTTACCATTCATCTTGTCAATTAAAAATCATGGTGTTCTTCAAATAAAGCACTTAATTCTTCTGTTGAAAGTTTACTAATAAACGTTTCCCCTTCTTTGACAATGGCTTCGGTTAAATCACGTTTTTGTTCCTGTAACACTTGAATTCGTTCTTCAATTGTATTTTTAACCATTAATTTAAAGACTTGAACTGTTTTATCTTGTCCTAAACGGTGAGCTCGGTCAGTTGCCTGATTTTGAGCACTCATGTTCCACCATGGGTCATAGTGAATCACAACATCTGCCCCTGTTAAATTAAGTCCTGTTCCACCTGCTTTTAATGAAATTAAGAAGACTTTCGTATCGTCTTGATTAAATTGCTCCGTTAAAGCTAAACGATCACTTGTTTTGGTTGCGCCTGTTAAGGTTAAAAATTTAATTTCTTTAGCTTTAAGCTCACGCCCTAAAATCTCTAACATCGAGGTAAATTGCGAGAAAATTAAAACCTTATGACCTGATGCAATACAATCTTGAACTAACTGCATACATAAATTTAGTTTCGCACTTTCACCACGATAATTTTCAAGATAAAGTGACGGATGACAGCAAAGTTGGCGTAAGCGCATTAATAAGGCTAAAATTTTAATTCGACTACGTTCTACCCCAACTTCTTCAATTTCATGATGCATTTCTTGTTTCATTTGAGATAGCATCGCATAGTACAAGTCACGCTGCGTTTTTCCCATTTCACAATACACGTTTGTTTCGATTTTATCTGGTAATTCTTTTAAGACATCTTTTTTCAAGCGACGAAGGATAAAAGGAGCCACTTGTTGGTGAATGCGAGTTAATAAATGTAAGTGATGATGTTTTACGATTGGGGCTTCATATTTTTTCTTAAACTGTGAATAAGATCCAAAGTATCCCGGAAGAATGAAGTCAAAAATTGACCATAAGTCTGCTAATGAATTCTCGATTGGCGTACCAGTTAAGGCAAAACGGACTTCACTTCGAATTCGTTTCACTGACTTAGCATTTTGAGTCGTATGATTTTTAATAAAATGAGCCTCATCTAAAATACAGAAGCGATATTGTTGTGTTTCATACACTTCAATATCTCGGCGAATTAAGTCGTAAGAGGTAATAACAACATCATAATCTGTTGAGGTATTAATTAAATCTTGTCTGACAGTTGGTTCTCCTGTCACAATTAATACGTTTAAACTTGGCGCAAATTTCTCAATTTCGCTTTTCCAGTTATAGATTAATGAACTAGGTGCCACAATGAGTGAGGGTTTTGTACTTTCTGATTGTTCAGATAAAAGAACTGAAATAATTTGCAAGGTTTTTCCAAGTCCCATATCATCGGCTAAAATTCCGCCCATTTGATATTTAGCTAAGGTTTTAATCCACCTAAACCCTGTTTTTTGATAACGACGAAGTGTTTTTTGCAAAGGTTCAGGCACGATAAAATCGGCATCTTCGACTAATTTAAATTCACGGACCATCGATTTAAAGGAAGCATCCCTCACGGCATGCAAAGTTTCGTGATGTTGAATGAGTTGATCTAAATAAAGCGCACGATATTTTGGGATCATCACTTCTGCCTGTCCAAATTCGTTATCTTTTAAGTTTAAATCGTCGACAAAGGAAGCCAACGTTTCAACGTAATCATTTTGTAAGTTAATAAATGATCCGTCTTTTAGTCGGAAATATTTTTTATTTAAGCGATAAGCCGCTAATATTTTTTTGTATTCCGATGCGTCAAATTCTAAATCTTCAAAATGAACATTTAACCACTCACTTTGCAAACGGATTCCAACAGATAAAGATTTGGGTTCTTTAATTTTAATCCCTTTAAATGTTTCTGAAGCATAGACCTCCCCTATTTGTCTAAGTTCATTAATCCCTTCTGTTAAAAACGTATACGTGGCTTCTTCATCTTTTAATAAATAGGTTCCCCCAGGTATTTTTTCAAAATGGAACGTTTCAAGCATTGCCAACACCTTGGCTTCTTTGACAACATCACGAAGAATTTGCTTACTTTCCTCCGTATTCGGTTGGTTGGCATCGATATGAATATCGCCATAGCGATACTGAACACGTAATCCAATATTTCCTTTAAACTCTGAATCTAAATAAAAACCAAAGGTTAGAGGATAGACTTTAAATTTTTGATAGAGTTCTTCAAGTGCAGTATCACGAATGTAAGGCTTAATTTTAGGTAAAACCAGTGATAAAAATTTCCCCATCGTTTCATTGGAAATTTTAAGTCCAAATGAAGTTGCTTCTGACATTTTTTCAAGTAAAGGAATAATATTTTGAACAAACTCTTCATGACAGCGATACATTTCTCGCTCTTGGAGTAAATAGGTATAATTTTGTCCTCGAATGATTAGATATTGACCTAAATTATGTCTTAAATAATAAGTACTGTCTTCTTCTTCAATTTGGAATTCAATTTCTGGTTCTTTCGAATGAAGGGTAATCGTTTCACAATTATAATACTCAATACTACAAGCAATTGTTTTACGTAAGTTTAAGTCATAAAACGTATCCAAACTAGACGGCGTTAAAAACAATTGACGTGCTTGTCCTGGTGATAAACCAAATTGTTTCAAATAGACGCGATCTTCTACAACACGATCCCAAATAAATTTCACTAAGGGACGTGACCGTTCATCAAAATGATTCATCGTATGTTTAAACTCTAACTCTTTTCCATAAGAGATAATACATTCACATTCTAAGTCAATAACAAATCGATATAAATCTCTGATGACATACGGTCTCGTAATCCCCATACTAACTTCTAAAGAAGGTTGATTACGACTATTAATCACTAGTTTAGGATACATCGTGACTTGTTGAGGATACATTTCATAATTCAGTTCACTTGTCAAATTTGTTTCATATGTATCTAAAACTTTAGAAATGAGATCATCATCCTCGCTTAACCCTGAATGAATCACTAATCTATTTTTAATTTGATCGTCATATAAACGCAATAAAAGAGCAATTACATGCTTACATGAACCAAACTTTGTATGAAACCCTCCGCAGTCACACATATGATGGGTGACTTTCCCCTGCTCATTAATATTCAAATGGACATGAAATAAATCTGGATCTTCTATAACTTCAGCAAAAACTTGATAATCATCTACCTTATCATAAATAATGTAGTATTTAATCGTTGCTCCAAAGTTATAAAAGGATTGTGCACGTGAAAAAACAGCTGGATTTGCAGCCATGCTTTTAATCATATTTAAATTTAAGTTCACGCCTATCACTCTCCTTACGACAACTTATCTCTTAATTTTACCATAAATTAGTCTAGAGATAAATGGAAGTTCACGATTAATTTAAAAGTCAAATCCTGTTTTATTAGTATAGACAAATTAAGTTACCTTTATCCGTTTGTTGATGATTTAAAAAATGCTGTAACTGTGTCAAAAGAGTCTCTTTTAAATAGATGATCTTTGCATTATTCATTTCATAATCCATGATATCTGAATAATTATTAATTAAGTTTTCACCGACATTTAAATAAGTATTCAGACGGTTATAATCATTTTTTTCTCTCATAGAAGGTAAGTTTTTTTTTGCGTCAGTTACTAAATTTTTAATGTTATTTACTTCCTCAAATGTAAATAACTCATCACAATAGCTTAACCATTGTGTCAAGCTAATCACAATGGGTTCTAATATTTCCGACTCAATCTTTAAGATTTCAATCATATTATGATTCTTCATGAGTCGAACTGATTTTAATAAAAAGATATAAAACTTCTCAATAACCTGAATAAACTCCATTTGATCAGGTAATTCATACCATTTTCCATACTTTATTCCTTCTAATTTTATTTGCTCTTTTTTGAATTGATGATCCTTATCAATCAATAACCTCATGCGTTTTTCTTTTAAATAATTGAAACTTAAATCATCTGAGATGAACAAAAATTGGACGGACCATCCCATTTCATAAACGGCACAGTAATGTAAAATAGGGTGGTCCCCATTTAATTTATATTCACATTCCGCATGAAAGACTTTTCCAAGCTGCTTTAACCAATTCGTGTCTTTTAGAAAATTATAGATATTAGGAGTGAAGATGACAAATTTATATTCTAACCGTTCCGTCGCAATCTCATGTCTCTCATATAAAATTAGGCATCTGATCAAGTCATCCATGATACAATACGTATAAATATCCCATAAATGATGATCTAGCATTAGACTCCCCCCTTCCTATATTAAATTTTATGTTGAATTAGCAATTATCATGTCAATCAAAAATTCTTATTTTTCCCGTTTGGCTGACTTTTTTGAGTGTTTATTTGAATCAGTTCTTCTCTTTTTTTTATTATTCTATTAATTAGAGAATTGTCTAATTTTCTAATTTTTAAATCTTATATCTGTTGAAAAGAAAAAAAGGCTAATGCCTTATTTACGATCGCGATAGCCTCTTAGTCTTGCAAAATACGTTTTATTTTGTTGTTCAGTTTCCCCTAACTTTAATTGGTATGTGTGATGAATCGAAGACTGGATAATTTTTTGTTGTGAAGAGGATGTGTGTACTTTCTGTTCTTTCATACTAACACCTCAGCTAATCTATAGTTCTATGATACTATATGCAAAGAACACCTATGTTGCAAGTCCTGTTCTTCATCTCTGTGTATCGAATTGACTCCGATCATCCGTTATCGAAACTCAAGCTCTAACCCTTTCGTAAAAAAATAAATTGGTTTCAAGTTTGAAAGTCTCCTACTCAGAATTCTAGCATTAAAAAAAGGAATGCCAATTCAATGAGGCATCCTCTTAGTGTCGGTTATATATAATAAAATGATAAATTCTTAGTCTTCTTGAATTTTAGAACCTTTTTCAGCAATATTCTCTGATTGATTCTCTTTTAGATTTCCTTTATTTTCAGCTTCTTTTTGAGTTTCAGGAACTCTTGATTCTGTTGTTCCTTTATTTTCAGTCTCTTGTCGAGCTTCAGGAGCTTTTGATTCTGTTGTTCCTTTATTTTCAGTCTCTTGTCGGGCTTCAGGAGCTTTTGATTCTGTTGTTCCTTTATTTTCAGTCTCTTGTCGAGCTTCAGGAGCTTTTGATTCTGTTGTTCCTTTATTTTCAGTTTCTTTTCGAGCTTCAGGAGCTTTTGATTCTGTTGTTCCTTTATTTTCAGTCTCTTGTCGAGCTTCAGGAGCTTTTGATTCTGTTGTTCCTTTATTTTCAGTCTC